>JAUXEE010000167.1 GCA_030618065.1 Gemmatimonadota bacterium | reverse complement strand
GCTGGGCCACGGTGGAATAGGGCCGCTGCCTACTCCTCCCGGAGGCTTTCCATGGGGTCCACCCGGCTGGCGGTGAGGGCCGGGACGAAGCTGGCCAGAACGGCCACCGCGAAGAGCAGCAGGGCCACCGAGCCATAAGTCAACGGATCGGTGGGGACCACCCCGTGGAGAAGGCTCCTGATGAAGCGGGAAAGGATCAGGGCTAAGCCGAGGCCCACGAAAACCCCCAAGGCGGCGATCCCCACCGACTGGCTTACCACCTCCTTCACCACCCGGGCTCGCTTCGCGCCCAGGGCGATGCGGATGCCGATTTCCCGGGTCCGGGCGGCCACCGACCGGGACACCACCCCATAGATTCCCACCCCGGCCAGAACCAGGGCCACTCCCGAAAAGATGGCGATGAGAAGCATGTTGAATCGGGGTTGAACGAGGCGCCGGTCCAGGAGGGTGTCGTAGTCCCATACCGTTCCCACCTGGATGTCGGGATCGACCGCGTGGATTCGGTCCACGACCTGGCGCTGGAGGGGGCCAGGGTCCCCTTCCGTTCGAACCACGAAATAGGAAAAGGGTCGGGTATACTGGGCCTGAGGCCAGAACATCTCCTGATCCACGGCGGCGTCCGGGTCCAGGGGGGGGATGTCGGCCACCACGCCGATCACCTCCCGTGCTTCGTCGTGCAACTCGATCCAGATCTCGCGGCCCAGGGGATCCTCCCCGGGCCAAAGGCGATTGGCCAGCGTCTGGTTCACCACGACCACACGGGGGGATTCCATGTCGTCTTCCTGGGTGAATGCTCTCCCTCGCAGAATGGGAACTCCCAGCGTCTCGAAGTAGCTCGGACTGATGTCGTACCATCTCGCCTGGTAACCCCTTCCTCCGGCTCCCGCCTCCTCCGCCGGGAAGATCTGGTCCGGCTCGTACCCACCGAAAAGAGGGCCGGCGGAGGTCCGGGCTACCGACCGGACCCCGGGAAGGGCCAGCAACTGCTCATCCAGGACTCGGTATACGTTCAGGACGGCGTCGCTTTCCCGGTAGGATCCGGTTGCCACTGAGGCCGAAAAGACCAGGAGGTGTTCTCGGTCGATCCCCGGCTCCCATCGAAAGAAGGCGGTGAAGCTTCGGGTCAGGAGCCCGGCTCCCACAAGAAGAGCCAGAGCCAGGGCCACCTCGGAAACGACCAGAATTCCGTTCACTCCTCCCATCGGCCGCCTTCCCTTCCCATGCCGACTCCCTCGAAGGGCCTGCATGGGCCTGATCCGGGAAGCCCAGGCCAGGGGCGCGATGCCGAAAAGCAGGGTGGCCAGGATCGCCAACCCCAGGGTGAAGGCCAGGACCTGTCCGTTCATCCCTACGTCTCCCAGGCGCGGGATCCCGGCAGGGGCCAGAGAAAGGAAGAGGGGAGTACCCCACCAGGCGATGAGGAGGCCCAAGCCGCTTCCCAGGAGGGCCAGAATCAGCCCTTCGGTCAACAACTGGCCGATCAGGCGGGGTGTCCCAGCCCCCAGGGCCGTCCGGATCCCCATCTCCGATTCTCGACTGGAGAGACGAGCCAGGATGAGGTTGGCGATGTTCGCGCAGGTGATGAGGAGGACCAGCCCGACGGCACCGAGGAAGAAGAAGAGGGTGTTCTTCACTCTGCCCACCACCCGGTCATGGAGGGTGGTCAACTGGAGGCCCCATTCTCTGTTGGCCTCAGGATACTCTTCCATCAGCCCCTGGTGGATGACTGCCAATTCCTGGCGGGCCACCTCCAGGCTGGCATCAGGGTTGAGGCGTCCAACCGCGTAGAAGCCCCTCCACTCTCTCCGCTCGTTGTCCCTGGGATCGAAGTGTAGAGGGAGCCAGACGTCAGCCCCCTGCCCTTCGAAGGGAGGCTTCTGCCCTTCCTGGAGGACGCCGATGACCTCGAAGGGCTCGCCTGAGAGAATGACCGTGGATCCCAGAACTCCGGGGTCGGACCCGAATCGGGACACCCAGAAGTCGTGGTCCAGGACGACCCTGTTCCGGTTCCCTTCGAGCTGATCCTCGGAGCGGAAGATTCGGCCGATGGCCGGTCGGTACCCCATGACCCGGAAGAACTCGGGAGTGGCGATGAGGCTGGACACGCTCTCGGCCCCCTCCGGAGCTTCGAGGATATGCCCCCACCAGCGGAACACACCGACTCCCTGGAAGGAGCTGCTCCCCTCGGCCCAGTCCGCCACGTTCGGAGTGGATGCCGTTCTGCACGTCCCGGCCTCGTCGGGGCGGGTTTCGCAGAGGGACACCAGGCGGTCCGGTTCCGGGAAGGGCAGATCCTGGAAGAGTATCCCATTGACGACGCTGAAGATGGCGCTGTTGGCGCCGATTCCCAGGCCCAGGGTGAGGATGGAGACGATGGCGAAGACAGGATTTCGCCGAAGGGCCCGGAGGGTGTGCCGGACGTCGATTCTGAAATTCTGGATCATGCCGATTCCCCAGGATTCTCGGGCTTTTTCCTTGTGATACTCGGGCTCGCCGAAGTCGCGCCGGGCTTTTCGAAGCGCCTCTTTTGGGCCCATGCCTTTGGCCATGAGCTTCATGGCCTCCATCTCCATGTGGAAGGCCATCTCTTCCTTCATGGCGCTTTCCATTCGGTCCGGCAAAAGGGTGGCTCGAAGGCGGAAGAACCATTGAGAGATCAGGCGCATCACTGAGGCCTCAGGAGGTGGCCATGACCCTGGCGACAGCAGTGGCCAAGCGGTCCCAATGGGCCGCTTCGACATTCAGCTGTTTCAGGCCTGCCCGGGTGAGTCGGTAGTAGCGGGCCTTTCGGTTGTTCTCCGTGAGGCCCCAGTAGGATTTGATCCACCCCTCCTGGGTGAGTTTGTGCAGGGCTGGATAGAGAGAGCCCTGGTTGACCTGAAGCTCATCCTCGGAGATAAGCTTGACCCTCTCACAGATTCCCCATCCGTGCAGGGGCTCCAGAGAGAGGACCTTCAGGACCAGCATATCCAGGGTGCCTCGAATCATGTCGGGTTGTTGTTTGCCCACGTCGTTGTCCTTTGTCCGAGTGGTCGGGGGCAGTCGCAAAACTTCCTCTAGAAAAACGACATCTAGAAAAACTAGAGGTATATGTAGAGTGAGACGTGTTCAGCCTCAAAAAGGTTTCCTTCGCGTCGCGTCTTCCTGTCGCGCCTTTCTGTCTAGCCCTCCTGTGGCGGTGGGCGGCCGGGGATCGCACCTTTACGGAAAGCCCCCCTTTCCGATCAGGCTCCTAGCTTCTCATGCTTGGGTAGGTGAGGTGGCCTGGGTCGGGCCGGGTGCGACAGTGACCGTATCCAGGGAGGACCCCGTTGCGAATCGCAGAGATGAATTGGATGCAGGTGGAGGAATACCTGAGGACCGACGACCGGGCTGTCGTTCCCCTCGGGAGTACCGAGCAGCATGCCTATCTGAGCCTGATGGTGGACACCCTGATTCCGGAGAAGCTTGCCGGTGAGGCGGCGGAGCCCCTGGGGATACCGGTCTTTCCGGTGATGCCCTACGGGATTTGCCCCTATTTCTCGGCCTTTCCCGGAACGGTCTCCCTCAGGGTGGAGACGTACGTTTCCATCATACGGGACCTTCTGGACTCCCTCTCCCGCTCCGGGTTCAGGAGGATCGTTTTCGTGAACGGGCACGGAGGGAATGCCCCGGCTGCCTCCATGGCTTCGGAGTGGATGGCGGCCCACCCCGGGCACCAGGTGAAGACCTTCAACTGGTGGATCGCTCCGAAAACCCTGGCGATGATCAAGAAAACGGATCCGGTGGGCTCCCACGCCTCCTGGATGGAGAACTTCCCCTGGACTCGTCTGGATGGCGTGTCTCTCCCGACGCACCAGAAGGCTCTCTTCGACACGGCCATGAAATCGGTGTTGGATCCGGGGGCCTTCAAAGAGGCCGTCGGGGATGGCAACTATGGAGGCGTCTACCAGAGGCCCGACGAAGAGATGATGGCCATCTGGGGGGTAGCCGTCTCCGAGGCCCGGGAGGCCATGGCGGAGGGTTGGGCGTGAGACCGGATGGCCAAGGCCAGGAAACTCCCTTGGTGGTGTGGGGGGCTGGGGCCATGGGTGGGAGCATCGGTGCGGCCCTTGTCCGGGGAGGTGTGGAAACCCTCTTCGTGGACATAGCCCAGGACCATGTCCAGGCCATGAACGAGAAGGGCCTTCGGATCATGGGTCCTGTCGCCGATTTTTCGATTCCGGTCCGGGCCGCCCAACCCTCGGGCCTCCATGGCCGCTATCCCCTGATTCTCCTCTGCGTGAAGTCTCACCACACCGGGGAGGCCCTGACTCAACTGGAACCCCATCTGGCTGAGAGGGGGGCCGTGGTCTCCATTCAGAATGGCCTTTGCGAGCTCGAGATTGCCGAGGTGGTGGGTGAAGCGAGGACGGTGGGGGCCTTCGTCAACTTCGGGGCTGATTACCTGGAGCCCGGTGTGATCCACCGTGGCAACCGGGGTGCGACGGTAGTGGGGGAGATGAGCGGAACGGTCACGGACCGGATCCGAGGAATCCATGGTCTCCTCCGCCTTTTCGAACCCCGCGCCCTCCTCACCGAAAACATCTTCGGCTTTCTCTGGGGGAAATTGGCGTACGCATCCCTTCTCTTCGCCACGGCCCTGACCGACAATTCCATCGCCGACGTCCTGGATGAGAAGCGGTTCAGGGCCTTCCTCATAGCGTTGGCTCAGGAGACGGTAGCCGTCGCTTTGGCCGACGGCATTACCCTGGAGGCCTTCGACGGGTTCAGCCCTGCGGCCTTCCGTCCTGGAGGACCGGTGGATCTGGCCGAAGGGTCCTTGGACGATTTGGTGAGCTTCAATAGGTCGTCGGCCAAAACGCACAGCGGGATATGGCGGGACCTGGCCGTGCGGAAACGCCCTACCGAAGTAGATGCCCAACTGGGGTGGGTCGTCAGGATTGGGGGAAGGGTGGGCGTGCCGACTCCTCTCACCGGGGCCGTGATTCGCCAAATCCACCAAATCGAGTCCGGGGAACGTTCCCAGAGCTGGGAGAACCTGGAGGAGCTGAGGGCTTCACAATGAACATCGATTTTTCGGGACGCACAGCCATGGTCACCGGTGGGGGGCACGGATTGGGTCAGGAGATGTGCCGGGCTCTGAGCGAGCTGGGGGCCCGGGTGTGGACCTGCGATCTGGATGCCGAGAGGTTGGAGGAAACACGGGTCCTTTGCCGGGGGCGGTGCGAGGCCCGGGTGGTGGACGTCCGGGACCGGGAGGCGGTGCGATCCCTCGTGGCGGCAGCCTCGGAGGAGACCGGGAAGGTAGACGTTCTGGTGAACAACGCTGGGGGGGTGGCCGGGCAGATCGGGAAACCTCTGGAGGAGGTAACCGAGGAGGATTGGCAGGTCATCTTCGACGTGAACTTGAACGGCGCCTTCAACTTTTCTCAGGCAGTGGTGCCCTCCATGAAAGCTGCCGCGTGGGGCCGGATCGTGAACATCTCCTCCGGGGCGGGGCTCCGTGTGAGCCTGACGGGGATTCAG
>JAUXEE010000068.1 GCA_030618065.1 Gemmatimonadota bacterium | reverse complement strand
TGAAGGCCAGGGCCCCCTCTCCTGCCAGCACCTCGCCCCCATGGATATTCCCATCCAGATAGAAGCCCGGTTTATCCTCGGCCGGGCCCGTCTCCGGGTTGTTGATCTCTATAGCGAGAATCGGCCTCCCTCCCCGGCTTTCTCCAATCTTCAATAGCCGAGTCAGGGAGGGGTGGGCCCCGACCATCCCCTCCAGGTAGGCTTCGATCTCCCCCACCGTGTGGTATCGGTCGAAGTCGAGGCTCTCCGGGGAGAGGAGGGCGGGCCGGTTGGCCTGGCCTTCCGCCGTGGAGCCGGCCCAGGCCAATCCGCTGGACGCTATGAGCAGAATGAGAAGGAATGTGCGTTTCATTGGACAACCCCCGTGAAGGCCGAGATATCGCCTGTGGTGCAGACCGTGAACACCAGTTTGCCACGGCGAACCCGGAAAGGCCTTCTTGCCACAGGACTGATGATGAAGTTCCCCCCTTTCGGATACAGCTTGCGGAAAGCCTCCACCGGTTTCGCGTCCAGCTTGTCCGGTTTGATCTTGCACTCCATAACATCTACCCAATCCCGCCCGCGCCTGACCACAAAGTCCACCTCTCGATGCGACTTGTCCTGCCAGTAGAAAATCCCTTCGTCCGAGAACCGGTTGCGTAGGGTGTCCAGCACAAGATGTTCCCACAAAAGGCCTCGGTCATCGTTGCGGATACTATTCCAGCCTTTTTCGAAGGTGACGAAACCGGTGTCGAATGCATAACACTTGGGCCGGCTGACGATCTCACGTTTTGCGCCCCCGTGAAAGGGACGTAACAGATGCACCGCATGGGCAACCTGCATCGCCTCGATATGTGCCTTGACCGTTGGGCGGCTCAACTCGCTCAAACTTGCCAGCTTACTGTAATCCAACTGCCCGCCACTCTGGCGCAGCAACAGCCGGAACAGCGACAGGAATCCCTGACGGTTTCTGATACCGAACAGTTCCTGAATGTCCCGTGCATAGAAGCTGTCAATCCACTCTCCGAAATATGAGGGGTCCTTGCGCTTAGCCAGCAACGGCTCCGGCAGTCCGCCGTGCAGCAGGCGTTGGTCGAGATCACGCACCCCGAAGGGATCGGCGCATTCTTCCCAGAGCACCGGGCACAAATGAATTCCCTGTTTGCGGCCAGTCAGCGAATCACGAAATTTACGGGTTGCCGCAAGAGTGGAAGAGCCGGTCGCCAGAATCTTCAGTTGCGGGTATTCGTCAGCGGCAATCTTCAACAGGCGGCTGGGATCATTGAGCTGATGCACCTCATCGAACACCAGCACACTACCCGGCATCTGACTCTCCAGGAATAGCTCGGGGTCTTCCAGCGCCTGACGGGTAGAGGGTAAATCACAATTCATGAAAACGGCGTCGGGCAACATCTGCGTCAACGTCGTTTTGCCCACCCGACGCACACCGGAGAGCCAGACGACAGATCGTCTTTCCCATCCCTGTCGTATTCGTTGTAACCAGAGGTCGCGTATTATCATAATGACAATTTACATTTAGCCGTCCAATTGTAAAGTACGGAGAGCCCCCGGTCGGCGCCTCCAATGCCTGGATTTCCCGTGAACCGCGAAAACTTCATCTGTCTTGCTCCTCCTGACTTCTTGATCTTCGGCCGTGCCCGCTTAAGCCCAAACGGCTGGTGACGGAGTAATGCGTTCTCCATCCGTAAGACCCCTATGCGCCCCAGCACCCCCTTTTCGCAACACTCTTCCAGTGGCCATACATTGAAGAGAGAGACCCATGGGAGATGGGAGACGGGTGAAGAGAGAGGGTGAAAGAGGAGGGAGAAGGGGAAACAATGAAGAGGACCTTGGTGGCAGTCGCAGCCCTATTGTGTATTCCCCTCGGGGTGGGTGGACAGGAGGAAGCAGGAGAACTCACTTCTCTGGCATCCCTGGTTCAGAGCTACCTGTGGCCTACGAGCCGTGCTGAGTTCCAGAAAGCTCAGGCAGTACTCCAGGAAGATTCTTCCCTGGTGGGCATCGGTCGCATGAGGATGCACGACCTGGAGGAGGCCATGCGAGCCGGGCGTCTCTCCTACCCACAGATTCCAGACACGGAAGAGGGGGAGCCCATCCAGTTGGAGGTGGAAGGCCCCGATGGCGAGATCATTCCTGTCTTCGTAGTTCTTCCCGACCGCTACACCCCCGAGACGGAATGGCCCCTCATCTTCGCCATGCACGGCGGACCCGGCGGAAGCGAGGAGGGCGCGGTAGGTGGTGCTCGCCGGATGCTTCGTGTCTGGCAGGAGTCAGCAGAAAAGGCTGGGTGGATCGTGGCCGCCCCCGCCATGGTCACCGCCCTTTCAACCGGGGAACGCACGGAAGGCCGGCTCCCCTACGAGATCTTCCAACCCGAGATCGCTCGGGCGGTGGTGGACGAGCTCCGAACTCGCTTCAACGTGGATCCTGACAGAGTGGTTTCCACCGGTATCTCCCTGGGCTCCAACTTCTCCATCGCCTACGCGGCGGCTCATCCCGATTGGCTGTCGGCCATCGTCCCCGTCTCCACAGAGGGAGACTCTCGGGAACTCCTCCTCCGCAACCTCCGAACCGTTCCCACCTATGTCCTGGAGGGATCCCTCGACCGGAACATCCGGGCGGTCTCCGGACCCCGGGCCCTGGGCCAGATCCTCACCGATCTCGGCGGCGATGTGGTCTATCGGGAGTTCGGCGATAGGGCACACGAAGGCTTCCAGGGGCATTATCCGGATGTGATCCGATGGCTGAATGTCCGGCCCAGGAGGCATGATCCCCTGGAAGTGTTTCGGATTCCCCACACGGCTATCATTCCCGTTTCCCGGCGGGTCCATTGGATCGAAACCGAGGCTCGTGCGGGGCTGGTCCACGCCAGGGTGACCACCCGCAGCCGCATCGACATCCGAGCCCGCTGGACCGGGGGAGTCCGGGTTTTTCTCAATGATCGGTTGGTGGAACTGGATAACCCGGTGGAGATATGGGTCAATGGCCAAAAGGCTTTCCATGGCCTCGTTCCCCGCTCCATCCCCTTCGCTCTGGACCAGGCTCGGACTCTGGTGGACGAGCGCCGGATCTACGCCGGGTCGGTAAGGGTGAGGGTGCAGGACTCCCCCGAGTCCCGAAGAGCAGGGGAAGAGTTCTGGGAGGAGATGTCTCCCACCCACGAGGAGGGGATTCTCTCCTTCTGGGAGATGTACGCCGTGCGCGCATTGGAGGAACGATTCCCGACCCTGGGCCTCCAGGGTGAAGAAGCCGCTCTTCCGGTTGGATACCCCAGGGCCCCGGAACAGGTGGCTGTCAGGGTTTCTACTTTGGATCCCAAGAGCCCCTTCCATCCGGGAGGAGTTCGGGCCGGTGACCTTCTGGTGGAAGTGGGCGGGGAGCCCTTCTTCCAAGGACTGGGAGGGCTGGACGGGCTGCACGGTTGGCTGCTCCGGGAGCTCCGGGGACAGGAGAAGGAGTACTCTCTTCTGGTCCTGAGGGATGGGGACCTCCTGGAGTTATCCGTGCGCCTGGGTCTTGGACCGTATCAGGAAGAGGGGAAAAACTGAGATGGGATTCTCCCTTCGCACCATTCCTACTGTCGGCAGAGTGTGGATTCTGGGTCTGATTCTTCTGGGCTTCCCCGGCCAGGGAAGAGCCCAGGAGCAGCAAGAGGACCCCTGCCTCCTGTGCCATTCTTTACCGGCCATGTTCGAGGCGACCGAAAATCCTGACCGCTTCGTGGTAACTCCGGAAGATCTGGAGGGCTCCGTCCATGGGGCCCTGGGCCTCTCTTGCTCGGCCTGTCACCAGGACATGGAGTTTCCCCACCCGGAAGAGCCCCGAGCCACATGCTCCCCCTGCCATTCCGGGACCGCGACCAGCTTCGCCGAGAGCCTGCACGGCTACGCGCTGGCCCGGGGAAATCCCCGTGCGCCGGACTGCTCCAGTTGCCACGGAACCCACCAGATCCTCCCCAGTTCAGACCCGAGTTCCGCCACCCATAAAGTTCGCCTTCCCAATACCTGCGCCGAATGTCACGGTCAGTCGGGGCTCCTGACCGACCAACTGGTTCGTTTGCCCCAGTCGTTCCAGCAGTATGCCATGTCCGTTCATGGACAGGGCACGACCCGGGGGGTGGCTGCCGCCGCATCCTGCGCCGATTGCCATAGCGTTCATGCCCTGAAAGGCGCCGCAGACCCCGAATCCCGTATCAATCCCCTGAACGTCGCCTCCACCTGCGGCCAGTGTCACCCAGACATTCAACTCCAGTACGATCAGTCCATCCACGGTCGGGCCCTGCAGGTGGGCGTCACGGACAGCCCCACCTGCACAGACTGCCATGGAGAGCACCTGATCATCGCGCCCGAAGGTGCTGGGACGCCGGGGTGCGGGGTCCAACAGGCCACAGAGACCTGTGGAGGCTGCCATAGCGACCCCCTCATCGTCTCCAAGTTCGGACTCCAGGGGGACGTGGTTGAATCATACCTCGACAGCTACCACGGTTGGGCAGTCCGCCGGGATTGTGATCTGGCAGCGACCTGTACGGACTGCCATACGGCCCACTCGGTCCTTCCCCAGGAAGATCCAGCCTCCTCCATCGCGGCAGGGAACGTCGTCGAAACCTGTGGCCAATGTCACGAGGGGGCGGAGCTGGCCTTCGCCACATCCTACACCCACACCTCTGTCTCGATGACAGAGAACCCGGTCAACAGAATCATCCGGGACATCTACCTCTGGCTCATCGTCATCGTCATTGGGGGGATGGTGGTCCATAACCTGGTGATCATGAACTACTACATGATCAAACGGCGAAGGGAACAGGAGGGAGACGGGGCCTCAGTGGTCCGGTTCACTCTAAACGAGGTCGCCCAGCACTTCATCCTTACAGCAGCGTTCGTGGCACTGGTCATCACGGGGTTCGCACTTCGATTCCCGGACACCTGGTGGACCCAGGGACTCACCTTCATAGGCATGACCGAGCCGGTTCGGAGGAATGCCCACCGGATAGCCGGCGTCATCCTCATTCTTGTCTCCGCCTACCATGCCTGGTCCCTCGTCGCAACCAGGCGAGGTCGCACGGAGATAAGGGCCCTTTCGCCTTCCTGGACTGACGTGAGAGACCTTTGGGTCAACCTTCGGTACCATACCTTCCGGTCAACAAAGAGTGCGAGATTCGGCCGGTACGACTACATGCAGAAAGCTGAATACTGGGCCCTGGTGTGGGGCACGATCATCATGGCCATCACCGGACTGATCCTTTGGTTCCCGACGCTGGCGGCAAGGATCCTTCCCGGTGTCTGGATCCCCGCCGCCCAGACCATCCACTACTACGAAGCGTGGCTAGCCACTCTGGCCATCCTGGTCTGGCATTTCTTCTTCGTCATTCTCCACCCGGAGGAGTACCCCATGAGCTGGACCTGGCTTACGGGGAAGATGACGAGAGAATCGGCGAAACATCACCATGCCAGGTGGTACGAGGAAGAAGTGCTGACAGGTGAGAGGGAGAAGGACGGCGAAACCGCCAAGAAGGCCGCTATTGGAACCGGGATCGAAGACTAGGGGAGGAGGGGCTGCCCCTCTCTCGATTCCGCGCCCGGAAGAAAGGATTTCGTGGGCCTTGTCCCCGGCCCTTTTCCCGGCCCTTTTCCCTCTTGCCGGGACCCGGTTCGTTTCGCCATTTTACACGGGCAAAGATATCAGTGGACCCGTTCCTCCCGGGGCGGGTTTTTTGGCCAGGGACCCACTGTCAGGCGGGCGAGGCGAGCCCGAGGGGATTGGAAGAGGATGAAGCCCTCCCGGCACCCGGAAGCCGCGTTCCTTGCCACCATGACGGCAAGCGCGACCCATGATCTTCGCAACGTCCTGGCCATCATCAAAGAGTCCGCCGGCCTCATCGATGACATGGTCCAACTGTTCGGCAGGCGAGGGGCACTGGACCAAGACAAGGTGCACCGGACCGCCGACCGCATCGACAACCAGGTCAAGAGAGCCGCAGATATCCTCACCAACCTGAATCGTCTATCCCACACCCTCGATGAAGAGTCGGCCACCCTTCACCTCGGCCAGGAGGTGGAGCAAGTGGTCTTCCTGAGTCAGCGTTTTGCCCGGAAAAAGGGACTCCGGGTGGTTTCCCGGGGGGAGGAAGGGGATGCCCTGGTCACGGTTCATCCGCTTCGTTTGCAGATGGCCCTTTTTTCAGCCATGGAGTGTTGCCTGGACGGGCTTCCTGAGGGGGCCGCAATCACCGTATGGGCGAGAGAGAGGGGCGGAGTGGCCCTCGTGGAGTTCCGGGGGGATATGGAAGGCGAAGAAGAGATGGGCACGCCATCCGATGGAGCGGCCTGGACATCCCTGTCTGACTTGGTGTCGTCCCTTGGCGCGACCGTGGAGCGTTCGGATACTGGCTTTGGCATTCGAATTCTTTTCAACCCGAAGAGCGGGGGCTGAGGCTCAAAAGCCAAGCCCGGAGAATCGATAGGCAAATGAGCAAAATCCAAGTCCTTCTCGTTGATGACGAAGAAGATTATGTGAAGGCCATGGCCGAGCGCATGGACATGCGCGATCTGGAGAGCCATGTAGCGTTGAACGGCGAGGAAGCCCTCGAGTTTCTGGAGAATAACAGCCCGGACGTCATCGTCCTGGATCTTCGCATGCCGGGAATGCAGGGGATGGAGGTCCTGGAGCGTGTCCGGAAGGAACACCCACACATTCAGGTCATCATCCTCACCGGCCATGGAGGAGAAAGAGAGGAGAAGGAAGCCCGTCGTTTGGGGGCTTTCGAATACCTCCAGAAACCGGCCGACACCTCTGATCTGGTGAGGACCATCCAGGGGGCGTGGAAGAGGAGCATCCAGGTCGCCAAGGAGATCCTGAGGGAATCCAGGGAAGAGTTCGATAGAAGCATGACGGCTGCCGCTCTGGCTGAAGGAGGGATGCCCGAGGAGGCCCGGGAAATGATGAAGCCACCTCCTTCCCCGAAGGCGCGACCAGGTGGCGGTCTGAAGGTTCTCCTGGTGGACGATGAGGAGGACTATGTCCGCACCATGGCCGAGCGGTTGGAGATAAGGGAGATGGGAAGCGAGGTGGCGCTCAATGGGGAGCAGGCTTTGGCCATGCTGGAGGAGGAGCTTCCCGACGTAATGGTGCTGGATCTCAAGATGCCGGGAATGGGTGGGATGGCGGTGTTGGAGCGGGTGAAGAGAGAGTTCCCTCAACTCCAGGTCATCATCATGACCGGGCACGGCTCCGAGAAAGAAGAGGTGGAGGCGAGGCGATTGGGGGCTTTCGACTACCTCACCAAACCCGTGGATATCAAAGACCTCATGGAACGCGTGCGTAAGGCGGGGCAGGAAAAGGAAAGCGCGAAGGAGTGAGGGACCCGATGTCGGATGTGGTCTCCGGGAGACGGTACCGCCGAATTCTTCTGGGTGCGGTCCTGTCCATTTCTGTGGTAGCCATCGCCCCCCTCATCATCATGACGTGGGTGAACTTCTACCAATACGAACAGGCTTTTCGACAAGAGCAAACCCGGCCCACGGTTCGGTTCATGGCCAACGGGAAACAGTCTCTGGAGGACTTTCTGGAGACTCGCACCGCGGCCCTGAACTACATCTTGATGGCAAGGAGCCACCAAGAGCTCCAAAGCTCCCAAACCCTCGATCGGATCCTCCGGGACATGAAGGCATCCTTCGGGGGGTTCGTGGATCTTGGCATCATCGAAGCCGATGGGACCCAGGTTTCCTATGCTGGTCCTTTCGAGCTCGAGGGGAGGAACTACCGGGAGTTCCCCTGGTTTCAGGAGGTGGTCCGCCGGGGAACCTATGTCAGCGACGTGTTCCTGGGCTTGCGGGACTCTCCTCACTTCGTCATAGCCGTCTTCCGGGAGACGGGAGGGGACGAGGGTTTTGTCCTTCGGGCTACCATAGACACGGAATACATCAACCGGTTGGTCAGGAACCTCCTGCCCCAGCCGGGCGGGGATGTCTTCCTTATCAATGACCTCGATATCCTCCAAACCCCCTCGCGCTCTCATGGCGGGATCTTGGAGAGAGCGCTGATTCCCGATCTCCCCTTCAGTAACCAGACTGAGCTTTTCGAATTCGAGGACGCCGAGGGACGAAACAGGTCCGTCGCCTACACTCCCATCGATGGTTCC
Source organism: Gemmatimonadota bacterium (assembly GCA_030618065.1). Classification (GTDB taxonomy): domain Bacteria; phylum Gemmatimonadota; class Gemmatimonadetes; order Longimicrobiales; family Gaopeijiaceae; genus JABDNZ01. Next base: position 54 of record JAUXEE010000068.1, on the reverse strand, counting down.
CCCATCCGTTTGGTCATGGTCAGCCCGGAAACCTCTCTGGGAGCGGAGTGGACG
>JAUXEE010000322.1 GCA_030618065.1 Gemmatimonadota bacterium | reverse complement strand
TCTCTATGCGACCCCGGAGCTGTCCGAGGCCGTGCACCTTTCAGGGACACCGAAAATCACCATCCGCCTGGCCTCCAGCAGGCCTGCGGCCAATCTGTCCGTTTGGCTCGTGTCCCTTCCCTGGACGGAAGGACGGATTCCCAGGGGGGGACTGATCACACGGGGATGGGCCGATCCCCAGAACCACCGGGCTCTCACCCGCAGTGAGCCACTTGTGCAGGGCCACTTCTACGAGCTGAACTTTGACCTGCAACCCGACGACCAGGTCATCCCGGCAGGGCAGAGGATCGGGCTGATGATCTTCTCAAGCGACCGTGAGTTTACCCTCTGGCCGCCCCCGGGCACCGAGCTGACGGTGGATCTGGATTCGACGTCCATCCAACTGCCCATAGTGGGAGGTGTCTCGACCCTGAGGCAGGCTTTCGGTGGGAAGGACGGTCGTGGCTGAGCCCAACTTCCTTCCGCTGCCATCCTATCGGGAATTCCCGGTTGAGGAGATGGTGCAGCGGGCAACCTCTTTCTACGAAGAACTCCGGCGCCGGAGGACGGTGCGGGAATTCTCCGACCGACCCGTCCCGCGGGAAATCATCGAGCATTGTCTCCTTGCCGCCGGCACGGCGCCGAACGGCGCCAATATGCAGCCATGGCACTTTGTGGCCGTGTCGGATCCGGAGCTGAAGCGGAAGATCCGGATCGCCGCGGAAGGGGAGGAGCGAGAGTTTTATTCGGGTCGAGCGCCCCAGGAATGGCTCGATGCGCTGACCAACCTGGGCACGGACGAGCACAAGCCGTTCTTGGAGACAGCGCCTTATCTGATTGCGATATTCACGCAACGGTACGGTGTGTCTCCGGACGGACGCCAGGTGAAACATTACTACGCGACAGAATCGGTGGGGATTGCCACCGGCATGCTGATCACCGCCGTGCACAACGTTGGATTGGTCTCTCTGACCCACACGCCAAGTCCCATGGGCTTTCTCAACGCGCTATTGGGCAGGCCTGAAAACGAACGACCCTTCCTCCTGCTGGTGGTAGGCTATCCGGCTGAGGACGCCACGGTACCGGACATCTCGAAAAAATCGTTGAGGGAGATCGCGACCTTTCTCTGACCAATGTTTGCATGAGGAGAACATCATGAAGCCGACCCTTTTCATCGCAGCCCTCCTCCTTTTTGGCCCGCTTTCAGCGATGGCCCAGGTGGGGCAGGCTACAGCCGACCCTGACGATGTCCGGACCCTCGATGACATCATCCGCGCCTATTACGAGGTCGTGTCCGGGCCCGCCGGCGAAACCGCCGACCGGGCCCGCGACAAGACGCTCCATCTGCCCAATGCTCTGGTGGGAGTTCCCGGGCAGGACGAGAGTGGAGTTCCCCAGCTCATCACCATGACGCTGGACGATTACCACGACCGATCCGGGGGGCCCAGGTCCGAGGGCTTCTTCGAGAAGGAGATTTACCGCGTTGTGCAGCGATTCGGAAATGTAGCCCATGTGATGAGTACCTACGCCTCGTCGACCACCCCTGGCGGTGAGGCCTTCGACCGGGGGATCAACAGTATCCAGTTGACCTGGGACGGAGAGCGTTGGTGGATCGTAAGTTGGATCTTTGATTCAGAACGACCGGACAATCCGATCCCCCTGCACTTCCTCCCGGGGGAAGGGGGTTGAACTTCCACCCCCTTGGGGGCCGACTTCGGAGTCGTTTGAGTCGGACGGCCAGGATGAAGTGCCTCGATCCGGTTCCACCTGTGACAGGGAAGGAAGGCCCTGACCCTCGAGGCCAAGCTCTGGGGGGCTAACCCATGCCAGCGAGCCGAAAACAGCACTGGAACGAGGTTTACGCCAAGAAGAGCCCGGAAAGCCTCACATGGTTTCAACCTCGGCCAGAGACCTCACTAACCCTGATCCGAAGCGCCGGTCTGGCCCGGGAGGCCAGGCTCATCGATGTCGGAGGTGGCACCTCCCTTCTCACCTCTGTCCTTCTTGAGGAGGGGTTTCAGCACCTTTCCATCCTGGACGTGTCTGACCGAGCTATAGAACTCGCAAAGACACGACTCGGAAACCGAGCATCGGAAATTGAGTGGTACGAGGCCGATCTCACCACCTTCGAGCCCCCTCACCGCTGGGACTTATGGCATGATCGGGCCGTGTTTCACTTTCTGACCGTGGAGGAAGACCGCAGGGCGTATTGCCGCGTGATGAATCACTCTGTCGAGCCGGGGGGATACGTCGTGATTGCTACCTTCGCCCTGGATGGGCCCACACGGTGCAGCGGTTTGGAGGTTGTCCGCTACAGCCCCGAGTCTCTCCACGCCGAGCTGGGGGGACAGTATGAGTTTCGTGGAAGCCTAGCAGAGGATCACCGAACTCCCACCGACGGTATGCAGCGCTTCGTTTACTCCTGGTTCCAGAGGGCCCCCTGAGGAAATACCATGTCGAATCAAAAAGTAGCCATTGTCACCGCCGCTAGCCGCGGAATGGGTGCCGCCATCGCCCACCGTCTCGCAGAGGACGGGTTCCGCACCGCCCTCATGAGCCGTTCCGACGAGATCCTGGAGTTGGCGGAGGAGTTGGGTGGCCTGGGACACGTCGGATCGGTTACCGATCCAAGGGACCTGGAAGAATTTGTCGAGCGAACGACCGAGGCCTATGGACGAGTGGATGCCCTGGTCTGCAACACGGGGCATCCCCCCAAAGGCGATCTTCTCGGCATACCGGACAACGCTTGGCATGAGGGACTGGATCTGGTCCTCCTGAATGTCGTTCGCATGGCTCGCCTGGTTACCCCCTGGATGGAAAAGCAGGGTGGGGGAAGCCTCGCCGCCATCTCGACCTTCGGCGCTGTGGAACCGTCCCTCTCCTTTCCCGTCTCCTCAGCGCTTCGGGCGGGGCTCGGAGCCTTCATCAAGCTCTACGCGGACCGCTACGGTGAGGCCGGAATCCGGATCAACAGCGTCCTCCCCGGTTTCATCGAGACCTATGAGGTGGCTGAAGAG
>JAUXEE010000006.1 GCA_030618065.1 Gemmatimonadota bacterium | reverse complement strand
GAAAGTCCTCCCCGACTGGAGACGAAAGAGAGCGCATTTGAGAAGACTCGGATTCCCCGTCCCGGAAGAGGGTCCTGAAGCGTGACCCCTACGACCTTCAGGCTGTCCTCGATCCTTCCCCTCATGAGCCTGTTCTCTCTCTGGACGGGCGCCGAGGGGGCATGGGCCCAGGGCACGTCTGAGGGGAAACCACCCGAAGGCCTCGGGGCCTATGCCGCCGGAATCTTCACTGCCGAACCCAGTTCAACGGAGGGAGCGTTGACCCTCCTTCTACCCATCGGGGCCCGAGGAATCGGGATGGGGCGGGCCGTGACCGCTTCCGCCGGGGCAGAGTCCGTATTCTGGAACCCTGCGGGACTTGCCAGCCTGGAGGAAGGGAGCTTCTTCGTATACCGGGGAAACCACCTGGCGGGGGAAGCAACCGGGTTTTCACTGGTTCTCACCCGCCAACCCATAGGAGTTCTTGCCCTTTCCTACCAATTATTGGATCTGGGGGACCAGGACCTGAGGGACGGAGAGGGAAATGTGCTCGGATCCGTGAGTTTTCGAGATCACCTGGCCGTTGTCTCCTTTGGATTACAGGTCCTCCCTGGTCTGGACGCAGGGCTGAACTTCAAGGTATTCCAGTCCCGGATCACGTGCAGGGGGCAGTGTTCCGACGCAGGAGTCACCGGAACCGCCTACGCTCTGGACGCCGGGATCCAAGCTGAGCCCCTACGGGCGATCCCTCTTCGAATTGGCGTTCTCCTGGCCCATATGGGCCCGAGCCTGCAGCTCATCAACATCGAGCAGGCCGATCCGCTCCCTACTCGGCTCCGTGCGGCCATCTCCTACGAAACTCTCCATCACTTCACTGAAATGCCTGGCGTGGAACTTTGGGTCAACGCCGAACTCGAGGATCGATGGAATGCCTTGGGTTCCCCCATCCTCTACGTCGGTGGGGAGTTGGTGGCCGGGGAGGACGACCTCTTTTTCGTAAGGGCCGGATACGGACAGCAGCAATCCGGGCAAACCCCCGGTGCCAGTGTAGGCATCGGCCTCAGGTATGAGCAGTTCGATCTGGGTATCGCCAAGCGCCTTTCTGGGTCTTCCATTACAGGGGAGGCCGAGCCGGTCCACATCTCTTTTGGCGTGGTGTTCTGAGATGCGGACCTTCGTTCTGGCTCTCTGCTTTTGGGGCGGATTTCTGAGTCCAAGCTCCTCTCAATCGCTTTGGGGCCAGACTCCCGGGAATGGCTGCCTGGAGCCGGCACCCCGCTCCCTGGAACACCGCTGGACTTCCCCCAGGGGCCAGCTACCGGCAGAGTCTCCTCGAGAACCTCCGCCCTACTTCGTCTCACCCCAAGGGAAGCTTTGCCAATCCTTCCACTTCCGGAGTGGGGATGTGGCGAGCGGGCAGGTGGCTACGGATCGGGCTCCGAAGCCCGGGAAGGCGTTTCTCTTCTCGGCCATGGTTCCGGGGACGGGGCAATGGCTCTTGGGTCAGGATCGATGGCCGGCCTACGTGGCTGTGGAGCTCTGGGCTTGGGTCCAGTTCCTGGACTGGCGTCGGGAGGGGCATCAGCTCCAATCCGAATATCGAGACCTGGCCTGGTACGTAGCCCGAAGGATCAGCACGGGACCCCGGACGGATGCGGGATGGGAGTACTATGAAGCCCTTAGCCACTTTCAGTCGTCGGGGGCTTACGACTCGGACCCCTCGAGGCCGGGGGTGCAACCGGAGAACGACCCCACGACCTTCAACGGATCCATCTGGGCCCTAGCCCAGGAGATCTACATCCCGGAAGACCCGGAGAACCCCGTCGAAGAGGGCTCGGTGCCCTACGAGAAGGCCTTCGATTACTACCTTTCCCGGGCTTATGCTCCAGAGCTCGCCTGGAACTGGGGGACCAACACCCTCCATCAGGGAGAATACACCACCTTGATCCGGGAGTCCGACGAGGCCCTCCGGAGTTCCACGGGTATGATCGGTGTGATTCTGGCCAACCATCTCCTGAGTGGGGTGGATGCCCTCGTCTCGGGCCGGCTGGGGATCGCAGGCGAGACCGAACCACGCGTGGAACTTCTGCTGGTCCCCGGCCCCTACTACACCCACCAGGTGGCCCTGCAAATCCGCCTCCCCAACCCCCTGGCACATGACCCCTGATAAAACCGAAGCCCGGATCCATCGAGCTCTCAAAGAATCCCGCAAGGGTCCCTTACGAGCGAAAGAACTGGCCAAGGCCCTCCAGATCCCCGGGAGGGGATACCGGGCCTTCCGAGACATCCTCCAGCAGATGGAGCGGAGGGGCAACCTATACCGGGTGAAAGGCCAGCGTTACGCCATTCCAGAGAAGATCAACCTGAGAGTGGGCGTCCTCCAGGTCACCCGGAACGAAGATGGCTTCGTCGTGGGTGATGATGGTAGCCGGGATGTTTTCGTCCCCGGGTCCCTTCTGGACTCGGCAATGGATGGCGACCAGGTGGTGGTCAGGGTCGAAGGCCAGCCGAAGGGAAGGAACCCCCACGGCCGTGTCATCAAGATTCTGAACCGGGCCCACTCCACCGTGGTGGGGACCTTCCGGGAAGCCAGGCGATTCGGATATGTGGATCCTCTCAATGATCGGATTTTCCGTGACATCTTGATCCCGGCGGGGGAGGAGGCGGAGGCAAGAACCGGGGATATCGTCGTGGCCCGGATCTCGGCCTTCGGGGACAGGAAATTGAATCCCATGGGGTCCGTGGAGAGGGTTCTGGGTCCGATCTCGGAGCCCGGTGTGGATGTCCTCTCCATCCTCTTTGGATACGGGCTGGATCTCGAATTTCCCAAGGAAATCGAGGAGGCGGCCCAGGAGATCGTCCAGCGAAAGCGGGATGAGGGTTGGGAAGGGCGCATCGACCGAAGTGCCCTGCACGTTTTTACCATCGACCCCTCTGATGCGAAAGACCATGACGACGCCCTCTCCATCGAACCCCTTACCGACAGGACATGGGAGGTCGGAATCCATATCGCCGACGTCTCCCACTATGTGGAGAAGGGAGGCCCCCTCGACCTGGAGGCATTGAGGCGCGGCACGAGCGTGTATTTGGTGGATCGGGTCGTGCCCATGCTCCCTCATGTCCTTTCCTCAGACCTTTGTTCCCTCCGCCCGGACCTAGACAGGGCAGCGGTTTCTCTTTTCGTCACTTTGGACGCCGGCGGAGGAATCCGAGGACACAGGTTCGAGAGGACCAGGATCAGAAGCCGCCACCGTCTGGACTACGACCAGGTCCAGGAGGTTCTCTCCGGGAATGCTCACATCGACGAGAGGACCGACAAAGATCTGGAGACCCTGGCCAGTTTGGCCCGATCTCTCCGAGAAAAGCGGATCCGGCGGGGCTCTCTGGATTTCAATCTTCCCGAGGCTCGGGTGATCGTAGGAGCCGATGGGATCCCGGTGGATATCCAGAAAGTGGTTCAACTGGAGAGCCATCGACTGATCGAGGACTTCATGCTTCTCGCCAACGAAACCGTAGCAAAGGAGACAGATCAGAAAAAACTTCCCATCCCCTACCGGGTCCATGAACCCCCGGCGCCCGACCGCCTCGATGAGCTTCGTCGGTTCCTGGCGACACTGGGTTATCCCATTAAAGAAACAAGGGTTACGGGTAAAGACCTCCAGAAGATCCTCAAGGCAGTTGACGGGAAGCCCGAAGGGACTCTGATCTCGACTGTCATCCTTCGGTCCATGGCCCGGGCCCGGTACCAACCTCAGAATCTCGGCCACTTTGGCCTCGGGACTGGAAGCTATGCCCACTTTACCTCTCCCATTCGACGGTACCCGGATCTCATGGTTCACCGGGTCGTCATTCGAGCCCTCATCGATGGAAAACCCATCCCGGAAGAATGGGGCGGGGATGCTCTTGCCCAAGCGGCAGATCGGTCGACGGTCCGAGAGGGATTGGCGACGGATGCGGAGCGGGACAGCGTTGCTCTGAAGAAGGCCGAGTTCATGGAGCAACACCTTGGGGAGGAGTTCTCGGGGACGGTGAGTGGAGTGACGGCATTTGGCATTTTTGTGCTTTTGGATGAATATTATGTTGAGGGGTTGGTTCACGTGAACTCCCTCATGGACGATTATTATCTCCTGAGGGAGGAGGAATACGCCCTGGTTGGCGAGCGAACGGGCCGACGTTTCCGCCTCGGGGACACCCTCCGTGTGAGGGTGAGTCGGGTAGACCGCCTGGAGCGGAAGATCGACTTCGTGCTCGCCCCTGAAATCGCCCCGAAAGAGGTTTGACACTCTGCCTCGGAGGGGTTAACCGTGATTGGTCCTTTCACCCGCCGACCACCGGAGGTCTATGGCTTCGGGTAACACGTTGGTCTACTTCGCCGCCGGAAAACGCACGCCGCCAGGGTATCTTCAGCGATTCGGGGATGCTCACGGATTGGAGTTCATCATGGCGGACAGCAGAGAAGAGGTCCTCGCCCGGCTGAATCGTTCTTTTCCTGCGTGCCTCGTCCTCGATGCGTCAGAGGAGCCGAAAAGGGTGTTGGAGTTATGTGCGGCCATCAAAGCCGACGCTTTTATCTCCATCGTCCCCATCATCGTCCTGATCTCGGACCGGGCGAAAGGTGTCGGCGAACTCCCTGCTGCCGGTCTCCAGGCTGGTGCGGACGAAGTGGTGAGCGACCTGATCTCGGAGGAGGAACGCTCCCTGAGGCTGGAGCTTGTCCTTCGCAGAGCGGCCCGAGACGTCAACGTCCATCCCACGACTCGCCTACCCGGTACCGCGCAAATCGAGAGGGATTTCGCCGAACGGATGTCGACAGGGGATCATTTTGCGGTCTGTTATGCCGACTTGGACCATTTCAAGGAATTCAATGACCGTTACGGTTACAATAGCGGAGATTCCGTCATCTATCTGACCTCCAGAATCCTCCGTGATGTCGTTCGCTCCTTGGCGCCAGGGGGGTTCGTGGGACACATCGGCGGTGATGACTTCATTTTCGATGTGCCGCTGGATAAGTTGGAGGTTTGTGGCGACGAGATCATCCAGCTTTTCGACGAGCTCATTCCCTACCAGTATACCGTGGAGGACCGGAGAGCCGGGTATTTCCTCGGAAAGGATCGGCGTGGAACCGTTCACCGGATTCCGCTTATGACACTTTCCATCGGTGTTGTGACGAACTTTATCCAGAGATTCTCCCACACCGCCCAGGTGAGTGAGTTGGCCGCCGAGATGAAGACCTACGCCAAAACCCTCCCCGGTTCCCTGTATGTGGTGGATCGCCGGGGATTGACGGGTGAGCCGCCTGCGGACTCACCCCAGAATCGTGCAATGGACTTGAAGGGAACTCCAGGGAGACCCAGCTAGGCTCACTGGACTGGACTGTATTCGATCAGAATCGAGCATCTCACGCAGAGCGTAAGAAAACCATGATTGTAGAGTGCCCAGGCTGTACTACCATCTTCCCCGTGGACCCCGAGAAGGTCCCCACCGGCGGAATTCACGCACGCTGCAGCGTCTGCAGCGAGGTCTTCTTCGTCAGCGTGCCGGAGCCGGACGCTGAGCCGGTCGAAGCGGAGGCCCCGGAGGTCTCAGAGGAGGAGGTCGAGGCCACGGAGGACTTCGGCGAGGAGCCCGAGCCGACCTTTGATGAACTCGAGGAAGCCGAGCCGACCTTCGGGGAAGCCGAGGTGACCATAGAGGAAGCCGAAGAACCCATCCAGGACACCACGGACGAGGTGGTGAAAGGGGTGGACGAAGCGCCGGAAGGTCCTTCCGTATCCGCACCCCTTTTCGGGAAGAGAGAACCGATAGAAAAGGCCCAGCGACTCGCCCGGGTCCTGGTCTCTGACATCATCCTCTACAACCCGGACCGGCACCACAGCGCAACCGAGTCGGGACGTGTGAAGGAAGAGTTCGAGGAGGAGATCCAGAAATCCTGGAACGAATACGTCGAGCAGGTCGGGGAGGAAATGGCGAACAGCACGAATTTCTTCAACGACGCTCTGAACGAGATTCTGGCGAAGGGCGAGGACCTCTTCTGAAGGGAAGGCATCCAGGCACCTGCCTGGAGATCCTTGCACCCCTCTGGCACACGGGGAGTTCTTCGGTTGATGCCCAATGAGGGCAAGGGTATATTTCACCCCGCTATCGGAGGGGTCGTTCATTGTGGCGGCCCCTCTTGTACATGTCCGACTTCCCGGACTTCCCGTCCACACACTGGACCCAGACAGGCTTCATAATCATGACCAGCGAGTTGTTGGACCAGCTATCGGCTGTGCAGGCCAGGATCTCCGAACTCCGGGGGTACCTTTGACATCTCCAACCGGGAGGTCAGACTCCAGGAGCTGGAGGAAATCATGGCCTCACCGACTTTCTGGGATCATCCGGACAACGCCCGCAGCACCATCGAAGAGGCGAACAAGCTGAAATCCTGGGTGGAGCCCTGGAAGGCCGTAGCCAACCAGGCTCTGGAGCTTGCCGAGATGGCTGAGCTCCTTGAAGTCGAACCGGATGAAGAGTTGGAAGCGGAATGGACCCAGGAGCTCAGGGGTGCGACCCGCCGCCTGGAGCGTCTGGAGTTCCAAACCATGCTTCAGGGGGAGGATGACCACCGGAGCGCCATCCTCACCGTACACCCCGGTGCTGGAGGTTTGGAGTCTCAAGATTGGGCGGAAATGCTACTTCGAATGTATACCCGGTGGGCTGAGCGGCGGGGATTCACGGTAAGCGTTCTCGACCTCCAACCGGGGGAAGAGGCGGGGATCAAGAGCGCCAGCTTGGAGATTACCGGGGACCACGTGTACGGCTACCTCAAAGCCGAGAAGGGGGTTCACCGGCTCGTTCGGATCTCACCCTTCGACTCCCAGTCCAGGCGGCACACTTCCTTCGCTTCCGTTTTTGTGTACCCGGAGGTCGATGACGATATCGAGGTGGAGATCGACGAGTCGGACCTTCGGATCGACACCTATCGGGCGTCCGGCGCAGGGGGCCAGCACGTGAACAAGACCGACTCTGCCGTGCGGATTACTCATCAGCCCACGAAAATCGTCGTTTCATGTCAGCAGGAGCGATCCCAGCACAAGAACAAGAACACGGCCATGAAAATGCTCCGGGCTGCTCTTTACGAGCATGCCCTTCGGGAGCAAGAGGAGGAGAAAAAGGCCCTGGAGGCCACCAAGACGGACATCGGGTGGGGGAGCCAGATCCGGTCGTACGTTTTTGCTCCCTATACCATGGTCAACGATCATCGGACCGAGATGAAGGTGGGGGACGTTCAGGGGGTCATGGACGGAAAGCTCGATCCCTTCATTGAATCATATCTGAAAAAGTTCGGCGCGACGGCGGCAGCATGACGGAAGAACTGAACCAAGTGATGAAGATCCGGCGAGAGAAGCTGGAGCTCTTGAAGGAAAGGGGTATCCAGCCCTTCGCCTATCGGTATTCCCGAACCCATGAGGCCCGGGAAGCCCATGGTCTTTTCCAGGGGGAGGAGGACGCCGGCTCCCTTGACGAAAATGGGCATGGCACGTCGGTCCGGGTAGCCGGGCGCCTGAAGAGCTTCCGGGGACATGGAAAGAGCGCCTTCGGCCACCTGGAGGACGACTCGGGATCGATTCAGCTCTATTTCAGGAAGGATGTCCTGGGTGACGAATCCTTCCAAACCGTCCTGGATCTGGTCGATCTGGGAGATTGGCTTGGGGTGGAAGGGCCTCTCTTCCGGACCCGGACCGGGGAGGTCACGGTCCGGGCGGCAGGGTGGGAGCTCCTGGCCAAATCTCTCCGGCCTCTTCCCCTCGGCAAGACCGAGGAGGACACGGAAACCGGTGAGCGGACGAGCCACGGTGGCTTCGCCGACATCGAATCCCGTTACCGCCAACGCTATGCCGATCTGGCGGTGCACCCGGAGGTGCGGGAGGTCTTCCGCACCCGCAGCCGCATGGTTACCGCCATTCGGGAGTTCATGGATGGGGAAGGGTTTCTCGAAGTCGAGACGCCCGCCCTCCAACCCATCTATGGAGGCGCCGCCGCCCGGCCCTTTATCACCAAACACAACGCCCTCGATCGCAGGATGTACCTCAGAATCGCCGATGAGCTGTACCTGAAACGCCTCATCGTCGGGGGCTTCGATCGGGTCTACGAGATCGCGAAGGACTTCAGGAACGAGGGGCTTTCCCGGTTCCACAACCCTGAGTTCACCATGCTGGAGTTCTATCAGGCTTATGCGGACTACCAGGATATGATGGATCAGGTGGAGAACCTCCTTGTCCACGTAGCCGATCGTGTCTTGAACAGCCGAGCCCTCAGTTATCAGGGTAAGGAGATCAGCTTCGAGCCTCCCTTCAAGCGTATCCGCCTGTTGGAAGCTTTGGCCGATGCCATGGGTACAAACCCCATGGATCTCGAGGAGGAGGAGTTGAGGGATCGGGCCTATCGCATGAAACTCCCGGAGTTGGAGGGGGCAGGCCGTGGAAAGCTTTTGGACAAGCTTTTCGAGGCTCTGGTTCAGGAGGAGCTCCAGCAGCCCACCTTCGTCCTGGATTATCCACGGGAACTCAGTCCTCTGGCCAAACCCCATCGGGACGACGAAAGCCTTACTGAACGGTTCGAGCTTTTCGTGGCAGGGCAGGAGATGGCCAATGCCTTCTCAGAGTTGAACGATCCCATCGACCAGAGAAGCAGGTTCGAGGAGCAGGCAGGGCTCAGGGCAAAGGGAGACGACGAGGCCCACCAGGTGGACGAGGATTACCTCCGGGCTCTGGAGTACGGGCTTCCGCCCACCGGCGGTGTAGGGATGGGCCTGGATCGCCTCGCCATGCTCTTTACCGACCAACCTTCCATTCGGGATGTGATTCTTTTCCCGGTTCTCCGCACCGAGGAATAGGGGCTCCCAGCCCTGGGACACCCTTTCCGGTCAAGACTTCCAAAGGAGCGACATGAGGCTCGCCTGGGACGTTGCCCGACGCTATCTCGCCCCCCGACGGGGCGGACGGTTTCTCTCCTTCATCACCTGGGTCTCGCTGGGAGGGGTCACGGTGGGGGTAACGGCCCTCATCGTGGTCATCGCCGTCATGTCGGGAGCCAGGGAGGATTTCCAGGAGAAGATCCTGGACGCCAACCCCCACGTCCTGGTCCTGGAATACTCCAGCTCCCTCAGGATGGGGAAGTGGCGCCCTGTCCTGGACTCCATCCGAGAAGTCGAGGGAGTCGTATCGGCCACTCCCTTCGCCCTTACCAAGGTCGTCCTGCGCACGGAAGACGACTATGGTCAGGCCGCCGATCTTTACGGCATCGACGTCGACGCCCTCGGCGATGGAGCCACGGGCATCGAGGAGAGAATCCGGTCGGGAAGCCTCCCCCTGGGGGAGACCGAATCGGGGTTTCCTCCCCTCCTGGTGGGATCCCGGTTGGCGGAGCGGATGTTCCTCTTCCCCGGCGACACCCTCCTCTTGCTCTCCATCGAAAACATCCAACGGGATCCCTTTGGCGGGTTCACCCCCGCCATGCGACAGTTCGAGGTGACGGGGACCTTCTCCACCGGCCTCTACGATTACGACATCGGCAACCTCTACGCCCATCTGGGCGACGTGCAGGACCTTATGGGTACCCTGGACTCGGACCAGATCTCCGGGATCGGGGTGCGGACAACGGACGCGTGGGCGGCCCCGGCCCTCGCAGTGAAGCTCCAGGAGACCCTCGGCTTCCCTTACGACGCCCAGAGCTGGGCCGAGACCAACAGCGCGCTCTTCTCGGCTTTGGAGCTGGAAAAGCTGGCCATGTGGGTGATCCTCTTTCTCATCGTCGTCGTGGCATCCTTCAACATCGTCAGCACCCTGGTCATGGTGGTGGTGGACAGAACCCGGGAGATCGGAATCCTCAAATCCATGGGAATGACCAACCGCCGGATTCTCCAAGTCTTCATGCTGCAGGGGATTTGGATCGGTGTGATCGGCACTTCGGTGGGAACCGCCCTCGGGTGCACTCTCTCCTGGATCCTGGATACCTACGAGATCATTCAAATCCCTCCAGACGTGTACTTCGTGGACCGCCTTCCCGTGGCACTCCACCTCTTCGACGTCCTGCTGATCTTCCTGGCCAGCCTGGCGGTGGCCTTCGCCGCCACCATCTACCCGGCCCTCCAAGCCTCTCGCCTGGAGCCCGTGGAGGCCATCCGCCATGAATAGGACCGATATGCCTCCCACCGGTGCCGTCGGCCAGGAATCCGCTCCCATGGAGGCACGTGGGCTCAGGAAGCATTTCCTCTCCGGCGATGGGAGTGAACTCCGGATTTTACGAGGGGTAGAGCTACGGGTGGCACCCGGGGAAGTAGTGGCTATCATCGGCGCCAGTGGGGTAGGGAAGTCCACCCTGCTCCATCTTCTGGGCGCCCTGGACCGGCCCACCGAAGGGGAGGTGCTGGTTGGAGGAAAAAGTCTCTCAGAGATGGACCCGGAGTCACTGGCCGCCATTCGGAATCAACACATCGGCATGGTCTTCCAGTTCCACCACCTACTTCGGGACTTCTCGGCTTTGGAGAATGTGGCTCTCCCTCGACGGATCGGTGGAGCTTCGGAGGATGATGCTAAAGACCGGGCCCGCACGCTTTTGGACTCCGTGGGACTGTCGCACCGTCTCGACCACCTGCCAACCCAGTTGTCCGGGGGTGAACAACAACGAGTCGCTGTGGCACGGGCTCTGGCAAACGACCCTCTCGTCCTTTTGGCCGACGAGCCCTCCGGGAACCTGGATGCCGCGGCCAGCGACGAACTGCATGAGCTCCTCTTTCGGCTCAGAGAGGAGGAGGGAACTTCCATGGTCCTCGTAACACACAACCTCGAGCTGGCTCGACAGTCGGATCGGATTCTCGAGCTACGCGACGGAGTCCTCCACGACTACGGGCTCAGCCAGGCGGGGTCCGGGACCGGACCAGAAGGAGAGGAGATTGGCGGGTAAGGGGAAGCAGGACATGGTCTGCGACAACTGCGGCGAAGCTGGAGCCGTGGTGCATTTCACGCAGGTGGTGAACAACGAGACCAAAACCTCCCACCTCTGCGAGCGGTGCGCCACCGAGAAGGGGCTTCAAACCAAGATCCCCTCGACGAATCTCCTATTGGCCGATTTCCTGGCGAAGATGGGAGGCGACGAGCCCCTGTCCCCAGGTGGCCCCCAGGAGGAGCTGACCTGCCCCTTCTGTGGCCTCTCGACGGCTGACTTCAAAGAGGTGGGCCGGCTGGGGTGTCCCCAATGTTACTCCACCTTCGAAGAATACCTGCGGGGCCTACTTCGACGGATCCATGGCGGGACGCAACATGTAGGGAAGGTATACCTTCCCCCTGACCCCAGCGCCTCCGAGAAGGAAAAGCGTCTGGAGGCTCTGAGGAGAACGTTGGTGCGAGCTATCGATAGCGAGGACTTCGAGAGGGCGGCGGAGCTTCGAGACCAGATCCGAACCCTCGAACCGGCCTCCTGAGGGATTCATGGACGACCTGGCAACCATCCCCGATTACGGCCTGGGCTGGCTCGACGCCAGTGGCCCCTCGTCGGACATCGTCCTTTCCACTCGAGTCCGCCTGGCCAGGAATCTTCAGGGCCATGCCTTCGGCCCCCGATCCCGAGTGAACGACCGGGAGGCGGTCCTCAGCCTGGTTCGCAGCGTCATCGAAAAGTCTTCTCACCTCTCCGGCGCCTCCCTCTGGGAACTGGCGAAGGTCTCTCCCCGAACTCAAAAGATTCTCCTGGAGAGACGTCTGGTTTCCGAAGACTTGCTCGGGGGAAAGAAGGGGGTCCCTCCGCGGGGAGCCGCTGTGCTCCTGTCAACCAAGGACCCCACCAGTGTCATGGTGAACGAGGAGGATCATCTGCGCCTCCAATCCCTCCTGTCGGGCCTCCGCCTCCAGGACGCATGGGGCCTGGTGGACCGGCTTGAGGAAGAGCTCGGAAACGAGCTACCTCTGGCCTACCACCACGAGTTCGGCTTCCTGACGAGCTGCCCCACCAATGTCGGGACGGGGCTCAGGGCCTCCGTTCTCATGCATCTTCCCGGACTGGTCCTCACCAAGGAGATCGGGCAGGTCCTGAAGGGGTTGAACCAGGTAGGACTCACCTTCCGTGGCCTTTATGGGGAAGGGTCGGAGGTGGTGGGGAATTTCTTCCAGGTCTCCAACCAGACCACCCTCGGAAAAGCGGAAGAAGACCTGGTGGGCCACCTGGACCAGATCGTGCGCCAAGTGATCCAGTATGAGGAGCACGCTCGGCATGTCCTTCTGAAGGAAGCGCCGGCGGTGACGGAGGACAAGATCTGGCGTGCCTACGGGTTGCTTCGGTACGCCAGGTCCTTATCCTTTGAGGAGTTGATCAACCTTTTGAGTGGGGTCCGCCTGGGGTCGAGCCTGAAACTTCTTCCGAATCTTCGAGTATATACACTGAACAAGATCATGATCTACTCGCAGACTGCTCATCTTGAGCAGGCGGCGGGTCGCGACCTCCCCCTTCCTGAATGTGATGCGCACCGGGCTAGCTTTGTGCGCCGGATCCTAGCCAGGGAGGGGGTTGTTACTTCCGACGGGGAAAGCAGTCCCGAGAGCCCATGAATTACAACTTTACAGACCGTGTTCGAAAAGTCCTGGCCATGGCCAGAGAGGAGGCCATTCGACTCCAGCATGATTATGTGGGGACGGAGCACATCCTCCTGGGATTGATCAGGGAAGGGGAGGGAGTGGCCGCAGCCGTCCTCATGAAGCTCACCGTGGACTTGGATGCTATTCACGAAGAGGTTGATGAGTCAGTGCGTAAAGGAAAGGCCACCATTGCCTTAGGTGAACTTCCGTATACATCCCGAGCGAAGAAGGTCCTTGAATTTGCCATGGCGGAGGCTCGGGAGATGAGCCACTCGTACGTGGGCACGGAGCACCTGCTTCTCGGGCTCCTTCGGGAGGAGAAAGGGATCGCAGCCCAAGTACTGAACACCCTGGGAGTCACTCTGGAAGGGGCTAGAGCCGAGACCCTCAAGATCCTCGGGTCCGATGTGGGCCCGGCGGAGCCCGCCGGCATCGGTGGAGTGTTGCCGGGATCGGGCGTTCCCAGTGGCAAAGGAGACAAGAAATCCAAGACCCCAGCCCTGGATCATTTCTGCCGGGATCTCACCGAACTGGCCGGCCAGGGAAAACTCGATCCAACCATTGGACGGCTTTCTGAGATCGAAAGGGTAGTGGAGATCCTCTGTCGTCGAAAAAAGAACAACCCCGTCCTGATCGGGGAGCCGGGAGTCGGGAAGACGGCCATCGTCGAAGGGCTTGCTCAGGGCATATCTCGGGGTGAGGTCACGGAATCCCTGAAAGACCATCGGGTTCTTGCCCTGGACATGGCTGCCGTCATCGCCGGCACGAAGTACAGGGGGCAGTTCGAGGAGCGGCTCAAAGCCGTCATGAACGAGATTTCTCAGAACCGGAACGTGATCCTGTTTATCGATGAGATGCATACGCTGGTAGGCGCCGGAGCGGCCGAAGGGGCCATCGACGCCTCGAATATGCTGAAGCCGGCCCTGGCTCGGGGCGAGCTCCAGTGTATAGGCGCTTCCACCCTGAATGAGTACCGGAAGTACATCGAAAAGGACGGGGCGCTGGAACGAAGGTTCCAGCCGGTAATCGTGGATCCTCCGACGGTGGAGGAGACGGTGGAGATCCTGAAAGGGCTCCGGCCCTATTATGAGGATCACCACCGGGTATCGATCCCCGACGACACTCTCGACCAATCCGCCCGCCTCTCGGACCGGTACATCACCGATCGATTTCTGCCGGACAAGGCTATCGACGTCATCGACGAGGCCGGTGCCCGGGCCCGGATCGCCAGCCAGGTTCCACCTCCCGAAGTGGAAGAGTTGAAGGAGGCCCTCTCCGAGATCGCCGAGAAGAAGGAGGAGGCCATCAGGGACCAGGATTTCGAACGGGCTGCTGAACTGAGAGATCAGGAACGGGAGCTCCAGGAGGAGATCCGAGGGAAAAAGAACGATTGGGAGGAGGAACGGAGGCAGCACCGGCCGGAAATCGGTACGGAGGACGTAGCTTTCATCGTGGGCCGGTGGACAGGGATCCCCGTGACCCGGCTCCAACAAGCCGAGAGCGATCGCCTGGTTCATATGGAAGACGAGATCCATAAGCGGGTGATTGGGCAAGACGCCGCCATCGCGTCCATTTCCCGGGCCATTCGGCGGAGTCGGGCGGGCCTGAAGGACCCCCGGCGTCCTATCGGCTCGTTCATCTTCAGTGGACCGACTGGTGTGGGGAAGACCGAGCTGGCCAGGGCTCTGGCAGAGTTCCTCTTCGCCGATCGGGAGGCCCTGATCCGGTTGGACATGAGCGAGTACATGGAAAAATTCTCCGTCTCCAGGCTCATCGGCGCCCCTCCGGGCTATGTCGGTTACGAAGACTCCGGGGCCCTGACCAAGGCTGTCCGGCGACGGCCTTACTCGGTGGTCCTTCTGGACGAGATCGAGAAGGCCCACCCTGACGTATTCAACATCCTCCTTCAGGTTTTGGACGAGGGACACCTGACGGACAACTACGGGCGTGCCATTGATTTCAAGAACACTGTTCTGATCATGACGTCCAATCTGGGAGCCCGGGAGATCTCCAAGGGTGGCGGCCTGGGCTTCCATAGCCAGGACCCGAAGTCCAACTACGAGATCATCCGGGATAAGGTGAAGGAAGAGGTGGAGCGCGCCTTCAACCCTGAATTCCTGAACCGGGTGGACGACACCATCGTCTTCCACCCCCTTACGAAAGAGGAAATCGGGCAGATCGTTCATATCCTCCTCGCCGACGTCCGGGATCGCCTGGGAGAGGAAAAGCTCACCCTGCGCCTCACCGACGCAGCGGTGGAGCTCTTGGTGGAGAAGGGTTTCGATGTGAAGTTCGGGGCTCGACCGTTGAGGCGGGCAATCCAGAAATACCTGGAGGATCCCCTCTCGGAGAAGATCCTTCTGGCCGAATTCGTTGCGGGAGATGAGATCAGTGTAGATGTGGACGCCGGCGGAGAAGCGCTCTCGCTGGGTGTCGCATCCCCAACCAAGAGCTAAGAGATGCGCCACTTGTGCCGCGCATCTCCAAAGAAGAAAGCCAACAGTGTGAAGATCACACTTTTGCCCAACCTCAAGGCCGGCGCTTCCGCCCCGGCTATGGTTCTCCTCTGGGCTTGCCTGGCCTGTTTTGGAACCGGAACCGTTCGGGCTCAAGAGAACCCGGGCCAAGCCTCGGTCCCCCTGGTCCGGGTCGACTCCATCGCGGTGATAGGGAACGCCCGCCTGGCCACCGCAACCATTATCGGGGCCATGGGGCTCCAGGCGGGCACCGAGGTCACCTACCGAGAGATCCAAAGCGGGATCAAGGTCCTCTTTGCCACAGGTCAGTTCGCCGACGTCATCGTTCGGGCCGAAGGAGACGTGGGAGAGCCCGTCACTCTGATTTTGGTGGTGGAAGAGAGAGACGTCGTCACCCGAATCACCATCTCGGGGCTGGAGCACGCCTCGGAGCGGACCGTCCGGGACACCACAGGTTTGGAGACGAATCAACCCTACTCTCCACCGAAGATCCTCCGGGCCAAGGAATTCATCCGGTCTGAGCTGGCCAAGGAAGGAATCCCTTTCGCACGCAGCGAAGAGCGAACGGAGGAAATCGAGGGGGAACCTGGCCAGATCCACCTTATCCTGGACGTCACGGAAGGGAACAGGATCACCATCGCCCAGGTGGAGATCCAGGGGAACGAGGCCATCTCAGCCGACGAGATTCGCGGGGGCATGCAGACCAAGAGGGAAGGCTTTTTCTGGTTCAGGGGCGGCTCTTATGACGCCGAGGTCTACGATCAGGACCTCGGACAAGCCATCCCCGCCCTCTACCTGGCCCAGGGCTTTCTCGACTTCCGAGTGGTCTCCGATTCCCTGGTGGTGGATCCTCAGACGGGGAAAACGAGGCTCGAGCTCCAGATAGACGAAGGGCCTCAGTATCGACTTTCCGAATTCGTCGTAGAGGGCAACCGTCATTTCTCGACGGAAGAGATCGAGCGGTATTTCTCCCAAGAGGAGGGAGGACTCCTCCGAAGCCTGGGCCTGGGTGGGTCCAGTGATGAAGAGGACACCTATTTCGACGCCCAGAAGTTCGAAGAAGCGGTGTACCTGGTCCAGCAAGCCTACAACAATGAAGGGTACCTCTACGCTCGGGTCGAACCCTGGATCGAGAAATCGGACGTGGCCGAGGGAGAGGATCCCTCGGTGCGGGCGGGTTGGCGGATCACAGAGGAGAACCCCGCCTACATCAACCGCATCATGATTGTTGGGAATGAATACACCCACGAGCGAGTAATCCGGGAGAGGATCTACGTTCTTCCTGGAGACGTGTACAGCCAGGACCGACTTCTCCAGAGCTACCAGAGCATTGGCGCCCTCGGTTTCTTCGAGACACCGCTCCCCCTGCCGGATATCGAGCCCGACGAAAGGACCGGGGACGTCGACATCACCTTCTTCGTGGAAGAGCGCCAAACCGGATCCATCAACTTCGGAACGGCCGTAGGGGGAGGGACCGGCGTTTCGGGGTTCCTGGGATATGACCAACCGAACCTCTTCGGCCAAGCCAAGCAGGGGCACCTCCGCTGGGACTTCGGCCGGTACATCAACTCGTTCACCCTGTCCTTCACGGACCCGGCTCTTTTCCAGTCCAGGATCAGCGGCACCCTATCCCTCTTCAGCTCGCGGGATCGATTCTTCCAGTTTTCTACAGGAAAACGGAAGCGGGAGGGATTCTCCACCCGCTTCGGTTTCCCCGTTCCCTGGTCTCTTCGGACCAATATCTTCTTCGGATATTCGCTGGCACGGACGGAGTACACCCTCTTCAACAACGTCGACGACAACTCCCTCTTCGGCCTCCCGCCTGGCACCCAGAGCCAGTTTTCCGTCGGGATCACCAGGAATAACCTGAGCCACCCCCTCTTTCCCGTGGCTGGCTCCCGCCAGAGCTGGAACACGGAGTTCAACGGTGGAATCCTGGGCGGAGACGGCGACTTCATTCGACACCTGGCGGAGGGCTCCTGGTACGTTCCCGTTGGTCAGGTGGGGGGAGCCGAAGGCGGTGGCGGTGGCATACGATTCACCATTGGCCTCCACCTTCGGGGAGGAGCCGTTTTCGGGGACGTGTCCAACTTCCCATTCGATCGGTTTTGGATGGGTGGTGTGCAGTTCGGGGAAAACCTACGGGGTTACGACGAGACCTCGATCACGCCTTCGGGGTATCACCCTGAGAGGTCGAGAGACATCGCCGACATCGATCGGTTGGGGAACGCTTTCGTGGCCACGACGGTAGAGTTCGCGATTCGGATCAGCGACAATCTTTCCCTTTCATCGTTTTACGATGCGGGGAACCTTTGGGCGGACACCAGAAGCATGGATCCGACCCAACTCTTCCGGGGAGCGGGTTTGGGTGTACAATTGGTCACGCCTTTTGGTCCCATCGGACTGGACTATGCCTACGGCTTCGACAAAACGGACCCGGGATGGCAGCTCCACTTCAGGATGGGTCCTGGGTTCTGAGTGAGGTCTGGAGACTCGGCTGAATGCAGGAGTGCTCCGGCAACAACATGGAGAAGATCCAATGCGTGTCATGAAGGTTTTCTTACCGGTCCTTATGGCCCTGGCCCTGGCTTCGTCGGCAGAGGCTCAGGCCAATGTGAAGATCGGGTACATCGATTCCCAGGCCATTTTGGACCAGGATCCGTCTGCCCGTACGGCCCAGCAACAATTTGAAGCCTCTCTGGCCACGTATCAGGCCGAGGTGCAACAGCTGGGCGAGGATCTCCAACAGCTCATCGACCAGTACGAGCAGCAGCAGGCTATGCTCTCGGATGAGGCCAAGGCCAACCGAGAGGAGGAGATCAGGCTCAAGCAAAGTCAATACCAGCAGCGGATCGGGGAGCTCGAACAGCAGGCCAGTGTGAGACAAGCGGAGCTGGTGGAGCCTGTGATGGAGAGAATCACCGCGGCCATCGAAGAGATCCGGGATGAGGGCAGCTACTCCATGATTTTCGACGTAGCTGCGCAGGGCATCATCTCCGCCGACCCGGCCCTGGATCTCACAGCAGAGGTAATTCGTCGGCTCCAGGCCGCGGCCGCCAGCCAGGGGAACGTCGGCGGACCAGGCCAACGGTAAACGCCGCTCAGGCCCGGTTCGGCTTTGTGGGCCCCCAGACCTTCCCCTTTCCGGGAGGTCTGTGGGCTCTTTTTTTTCTTCCCAGCAAGCTCAGTCGGTCTGTGTGAGATGGAGGCGGCATGACGGATCCTCAAGAACAATCCGGAGCCACCCGGGCCCTCACCGCGGAGCAGGTGGCGGAGATGGTGGACGGAAGAGTCGAGGGAGATCCCTCGGTCCAGGTCGAAGGAATCGCTCCTCTTAACCAGGCCCAGGGGGCCGAGCTTGGCTTCCTGACCCAACGCCGATACCTGAGACAGCTTCCCGAGACCGAAGCTCGAGCCCTCCTGGTGAGTGAGGCGTTGGCCGGGGATGCGGAGGGCCATCCGAGCCGGATCGTGGTGAAGGACCCCCACAGCGCCCTGCCCAGACTTCTCACCCACTTCTACCCCACCCCCCTTCCCGAGCCTGGGGTCCACCCCACCGCCGTGCTGGGAAAAGGAGTGGAAATGGGAGAGGGCATGACCATCGGGCCGTATGTGGTGGTGGAAGAGGGAACCACTCTGGGCGACGGCGTGAGAATCGGCGCTCACTCGGTCCTCGGGGCCGGCTGTGTCGTGGGGGACGATTCGGTGATCCACCCCCATGTCGTCCTCTATCCCGGGACCCGGGTGGGAGCTCGGGTCATCCTCCATGCCGGGGTTCGTCTGGGCGTGGACGGTTTCGGATACGTCCCGGTGGAGGGAGAGATCAGGAAGATTCCCCAGGTCGGGGCCTGTGTGTTGGAGGATGATGTGGAGGTGGGAGCCAATAGCTGCATCGACCGGGGCTCCATTGGCCGGACCACTGTCGGCAAATCCACCAAGCTCGACAACCTGGTGCAGCTGGGACACAACGTTCAACTGGGACAGGGCGTTCTCATGGCCGCCCAGGTAGGCGTGTCAGGATCCAGCATCATCAGAGATGGGGCCATGTTCGGCGGCCAGGCCGGAGTCGGCGGCCACCTCGAAGTGGGGGAAGGTGCCCGAGTCGGAGGCCAGGGAGGGGTCATCGGGGATATCCCTCCAGGGAAGACGGTGGCGGGATATCCCGCACGAGACATTCGAGAATACCTCCGGGCCATGGGGATGGCCTTCAAACTTCCGGAAACCGTCCGAAGGCTCAAGGAGGTGGAAGATCGGCTAGGTGCTTTGGAGGAATCCGGGAAAGAGTGATTCCGAGGTCCCAGAAAACCCCCGGCTGTGTTAAATTAGCCAGGTTATACCCCATATTCTCATGGGATTCGCCTGCGCTCGGCTCGGCGGTGGAGGGATCGCACCCTTGCTGGGCAGGGCATAAAACATACAGGTCTGAGGCGAATGAGCCACGGCAATCAACATACAATCAAAGAGATGGTTTTCCTGGACGGGGTCGGGGTTCATTCCGGCGCCCCGGCCACCCTCACCTTTCTCCCGGCACCGGCCAACCACGGCATCCGGTTCAAAAGGACGGACCTGGATGGCTCTCCGGAAATCCCCGTGGACCTGGCTCACGTGGCCGGAACAGATTTGGGGACTAGCCTTGGGGAGGGAGAGGTCAGGGTCCAGACGGTGGAGCACGTCATGGCAGCCCTGGCGGCCAAGGGAATCGACAACGTCCTCCTGGAGCTGTCAGGGCCCGAACCCCCTATTCTCGATGGATCCTTCCTGGGGTACATCGAGGTCCTGGAGAAAGCCGGAGCGGAGGAACAGGAGGCCCCTCGGGCGGTGATTCAGATTCCAGAGCCTATTACCCTGAAGCTCAAGTCCGGGGAGTTTTATGTGGCCGCTCCCGGCGACGGCCTTCGAATCTCCGCCACCATTGAATTCGAGCACCCGGCAATCGGCCGCCAGTTCGGCACCTTCTTTTTCAGTGAGGGCTCTTTCGCCCAGGAGATCGCTCCGGCCCGCACCTTCGGGTTCAAGGCCGATACCGACGCCCTCCATGACCGGGGATTGGCTCTGGGAGCGTCCCTGGAGAACACCGTGGTTCTCGACGAAAACGGGGTCATGAATGACGACCTGCGTTTTCCGGACGAGTTCCTTCGGCACAAGGTCGGGGATATGGTGGGGGATCTCGCCCTACTGGGCGCATGCCTTGACCTCCATATCGTCGCGGAGCGTCCAAGTCACCAGGGGAATGTGGCCCTGGCCCGAGCCGTAAAACGCGCAGCGGCCAGGGGATCCGGCGCTCCTATCGTGGATGTCGAGAAGATCATGCAGTATCTCCCCCATCGCTTTCCCATGCTCCTGGTGGACCGGATCGTGGAAGTGGAATCGGGGAAGCGCATCGTGGGGATCAAGAACGTCACGATCAACGAACCGTTCTTTCAGGGACATTTCCCCGGGCACCCCATCATGCCTGGAGTCCTCATCATCGAGGCGATGGGGCAGGTCGGAGGTCTTCTCCTCATGGACGCCGTGGAGAAACCCGAAGACTACGTGGTGTATTTCATGGCCCTGGACAACGTGAAATGGCGACGCCCCGTGGTTCCGGGCGATCAGTTGGTGCTTGAGTTGGAGATGCTGCAGCTCAGAAGGCACGTGTGTAAAATGAGAGGACGGGGGCTGGTGGATGGGAAGGTCGTCGCGGAAGCGGATCTCCTGGCGCGGATGGTGGAGAGATGACCGACCCGACATTGGATACCGGAAAAACCGTGGAGACGGAGATCCACCCGTCGGCCATCGTGGATCCCGGCGCCGAGCTTGGCCAGGGAGTCATCGTCGGCCCCTGGTCCATCATCGGACCCGGGGTTCAGGTCGGCGATGGGACCAGGGTCGGTTCCCATGTTCTCATCGAGCGTGACACCACGGTGGGAGCCGGCTGTCAGCT
>JAUXEE010000112.1 GCA_030618065.1 Gemmatimonadota bacterium | reverse complement strand
GTGAGGCGTGACAGGATCTGACCCATCTTGGTTCGGCCGAAAAAGGCCATATCCAGGTCGAGAAGGTGATCGTACACCTGGTCCCTGAGGTCCCGGGTCACCCCCTGTTGCACCCTGGCCATAAGATAGGATTTGGCAAAATCGAAGACGTTCTTCAGGGCAAACGCCGCCAGGATGAAAAGAATGATCCCTCGGATGGCATCCTGCGGATCGCCCTGAACGTCGATGACCCTCCCAAGAGTCGCGTCCAAAGCCCTGTCCAGGAGGTTCATCCCACCCTCCGGGGCAGCTTCCGCAGCCCCCGCCAGAGCCCCCCCGGCCGAAACCTCTTCCGGAATCCCTACTCCCTGTTTGGAAAAGAGAGTCTGCAGGAATGGAATGAAGAGGAAAATGGAGAACGCATCGAAGGCCGCGAAGAGGAAGGTGGCCACCACCGCCACCACGAACACGTGGAGATGGGGCTTCAGGAAACCCAGCGTGCGCAGATACGTCTTCATCGGCGGCTCCGCGAACCCTCAGGGGATCTCTGCACAGGTGGGGTCCTTCACCCTCATCGGGGCCGGGGAGTGAGGTGGACCACGGGAACGATCATCTCTTCGGGTGAGATCCCCCCGTGGAGGAAGGAGTTCCGGTATCGGGCCTGATACTCCCGCAGCTTCGTGGGGTACACGAAGAAGAAATCCTCCATGGCCACCAGGTATGTGGTCCCCAGTTTCCCCGGTGGGAATCCCAGATCTTTCTGGTCGTTGGTGGAAAACACAGAGGTCGGATCTTCGGCCCGGAGATCCCCACCGAACTTGTAACGAAGGTTGGCGGTGGCGTCCCTCCGCGCAAAGACGGTAGTGGGCCGTTGGCAGAGGATGGAGCCATGGTCAGTGGTGAAGAGGACGTGATGCCCCTCGGCAGCGGCCTCCTTCAACACCGAGAAGAGGGTGGACCTCTGGAACCAGGACCGGGTGAGATCCCGAAGGGCCTTCTCGTCCTTCGCCACCTCCATGAGGATGGGTGATTCGCTCCGGCCATGGGTCATGAGATCCACGAAGTTGAAGACCAGGGCCACCACGGTACCCTTGCTCTTCAGGGCTGAGCGCACCCGAGTCCTGACCTGCTCCTCCTCTCGGTCCGAGAAGATCTTCTCGTAGTGGACGGGGACGTCCCTCCCCGTCAGTCGCTTCAGTTGAGCCCTCAGCAGGTCGTCCTCGAAGGTGTTGAGACTTCCCTCGTCGTCAGAGTGATTCCACCAGGCAGGACGTTCACGGGCAATCTCAACAGGGTATTCCCCACTGAACAGAGCGTTCCGGGCGTAGGGGGTTGCCGTGGGGAGAATGGAAAAATGGAGCTGTTCCTCGATCTCGAAATGGGGAGCCAGAAGGGGTGCGATGACCCGCCATTGATCCAGCCGCATGCAATCCAGAACCACGAAGAACACCGGATTCGGTCCGAGAAGTGGGACCAACAACTCCCTGACGATGTCTACGGAGAGGAGGGGTCCCGCCTCCTGGCCCCGGACCCAGCGAGGGTAGTGTTGTCGAATCCAACTCCCAAAATCCCCTCGGAGTTCCACGATCAGGGAGGCCACACTGTCCAGAAGCCCGGACTCCCCCGCCGCATCCAACCGTACATGCCAGTCCACAAGCTCCTCATAGAGGGCGGCGAACTCGGTATGGGTCCGAGCATCTTGCCTGAGGAGGAGCAGCTTGGAGAATCGTGCGGCAAAGTCCTGGGCGGCCTGCTGCTGGCGAATAGCCGACCCCTCCAGGATGCGGGTTACGACCGAGAGGACCTGGCGAGGGCTGGTGGGCTTCACCAGGTAAGCCTCGACCCTCCGACCGATGGCTTCCGTCATGGTCCGGTCCTCTTCGGACTTTGAGATCATGACCACCCGGGCATGAAGGTCTTCCCGGCGCAACACCTTCAACACCTCCAGCCCCGACATACCGGGCATCTGTTCGTCCAGAAGGACCAGGTCGTAGGGGTGCTCACGAAGGAGGGCCAGGCCATCGTCACCATTGGTGATGGCGTCGACATGGTACCCTCGCTGCTGGAGGAATAGGAGATGGGGTCTCAGGAGATCGATCTCGTCATCCACCCACAGAATTCGCTTGGCTCTTCGGGTCATGGGATTGAAGCTAAAGCTGCCCGTTCCCAGAAGCCACACAGATGACAGACCAACCCGAGATTCCTTCGCCTCTCCCCTGATTCCCTTCCACCTGATACCATCCTTGTAGGCTTGAGTACGAGAATCCAGCGAACGGGGGGTTTTTGACCACCACCATCCTCACGGCCATGATCCTCGGGACCCTCGCCGGCCTGGCGCCAGGGCCCTACACCACCATGGTCGCCGGGACGGCCCTGGAGAAAGGCTTCAAAGCCGGGTTCATCCTGGCCCTCACCCCACTGGTCACCGACGTCGTCCCCATGCTCTTTTCGGCCCTCCTCCTGGACCGGTTGGGCGGCCTGGCTCTGACCCTCCTGGGGATCGTGGGTGGCGCCATCATCGTGGTGGTCGGCGTCCGCTTCCTACGAGGGCACTCCAAGGAAGCCCAACCCTTCCTCTCCGAAAAGGACCCTGCCCGAGACGGCATCGGCGAACGGAGGCAGAGCGCCCGAGTCGGCCATGTCATCGCCGGCACCCTTCTGAACCCTTCTCCCTGGCTCTTCTGGCTGGTCATCGCTTCCCCCCTCCTCCTCCGAAGCTGGAACCGGAGTCCTGGGGAAGGGGTGGTTTTCGTCGCCCTCATCTTTCTGACCAACATCACGACGGCCAGCCTCCTGGCCTGGGTCGCCTCCCACAGCCGGAAGTTCATGAACCCGGAGTGGCATCGCCGAATTCTCAAAGCCGTGGGTGTGACCCTCATCCTCGCAGGGTCCTTCTTGTGCTGGCAGGCCACAGTAGGGAACTTCCAGGGCCTCATCGATCAACAGGAAATCATCCGGTCCGTGGTAGAAGAGGGAATCCCCACCAGGTAGGCAAATGCCCCCTCGCTTGGTATTGGCGTTCAGACTCCTGAGGATGACCCTCTTTCCCCCTTGGCCCACTGGGCCTCGGACGGCGAAGAGGCTGGGCCTCCTCCTGCTCTTTATCCCGGTATTCCTCCTGCTCCAGGCAGCACATTGGGTCGGTTTCTTCCTGGACGACCTCCTTTTCCGAGGGTATCGGAAGGTCAAGATCGAAGAGCCTCTCTTTATCGTGGGACTTCCCCGGAGCGGCACCTCATTTCTCCAGCGGGTTTTCGCCCGGGACACGGAGCGCTTCACCACCCTGCGTCTTTGGGAGCTGCTTCTGGCCCCATCGGTCACCGAGCGGAAATTCTGGAGAGGGATGGGAGCCCTGGACCGAGCCCTCGGGGAACCCTTTGCCCACCTGGCGGGATGGGGTGAGAAAAGGGGGTTCTCATGGCTGGAAACCATCCATGAGGTCTCCCTGAAGGACCCCGAAGAGGACTTTTACCTCCTTTTGCCGATCTTCGCCTGCTTTCTCCTGGTGGTCCCCTTTCCCTACCACGATGGAGTCTGGAGACTGGCTCGCTTCGACGAGCTTCCCGCAGCCGAACGGGAGCCCATCATGGCCTTCTACAGAGCCGCCCTTCAACGCCACCTCTATGTGGAGGGGCCAGGGAAGCAGCTTCTGAGTAAGAATCCCTCTTTCACCCCCTTCCTTCGCTCCCTCCAGGAAGCTTTCCCCGACGGAAGAGTCCTGTGTTGTGTCAGGGACCCCATGGAGGTGGTACCCTCCCTCCTCAGTTCTATCCGGACAGGGGCCGAGCTATTCGGGTATGAGGTGGCTGAGCCGCGCATCCGGGACCGATTCGTGGACATGTTGGAGTTCTTCGCGAGGCACGCGCTCTCCACCCTGGATGAGGCGCCCCCGAGACAACACGCCTTCGTCCCCCTGCATGAGATAAGAAAGGATGTGAAAGGGTTCGTCCTCCAGATCTATGATCGGTTTGGCTGGGAAGCGGACCCGGCCTTCCAGCTGCGACTCACCGAGGATACCCAGCGGGGGAAGGAGTACAAGAGCCGCCACTCCTACTCCTTGGAAGAGTTCGGGTTGGAGGAGGAGGAGATCCGGGGCCGTTTCCAGGAGCTGAACGCCCGGTTCGGTTTCGGTGAAGGTCCTTCCGGCCGACCACCCGGGGGCGGGGGGGAGACCTCAGGGTGACAGGGAGAGCCCTCGTTTCGGTCCACGATGTGATGCCGGCCACCCTCGGCAGGGTCCAGCGGATTCTGACCCTCCTGAACGAAGCCCGAATCCCCCCTCCAACGCTCCTGGTGGTGCCGGGAAAAGATTGGACCCCGGAGGCGCTGAGGGTTCTACGGGATCTCGCCTCGAGAGGCCACCCCCTGGCCGGGCACGGGTGGGATCATAAGAGCATCTCGGGCCCACGAACCCACTACCACCGCCTCCACGGGCTCCTCATATCCAGGAACGAGGGCGAGCACCTGTCCCGACCCCCCGAGGAGATCGTGGATTTGATCCGAAGGTGTTACGACTGGTTTCCCAGCGTCGACCTTCCCACTCCGGAACTCTACGTTCCACCCACCTGGGCTTTGGGGGCCCTCCGCATACGCGACCTCGAGTCCCTTCCCTTCCGTTGGTACGAAATCCTTCGGGGCTTTGTCGAGGGTCGGACAGGTCGAGTCCGATGGTTACCCCTGGCGGGCTTCGAGGCGGACACCACCTTCCGGAAGGTGAGCATCCGACTCTGGAACAGCCTGAATGTGGCTTGGGCGAGGCGGGTCAGGGGCCCTCTTCGGATTTCGATTCATCCGGACGACCTGGATCTCTTCCTGGGAGATGAGCTGAGAAGGATGGTCCGGGGCCCCTGGCGCTTCATCCGGGAATCCGAGGTCATGGGGCCATCTCATCCACTGGGAAGCTCATGAAGATCGCCTTCTTCACAGACTCGTTTCTCCCCTTTATCACCGGGGTTTCCATTTCGGTGGCGGATCTGGCCAGATCCCTGGCCGATCGGGGGCATGAGATCCACATCATCGCGCCCATTCCCAGAGATCTCCCTTTTGAACACCCGAACGTTCACCTGAAAGGGGTTCCGTCCATCTCCGCGGAGTGGTTCTACCCGGGTTTTCGGTTCGCGAGTCCCTTCAACCGCGAGATCCGCCGCTACATCGAGAGGCGGGAAATCGACCTCATTCAATTCCACACCCCCTTCTTGATTGGACGCCTCGGCATGTCCATCGCCCGGCGCCTGAAGCTCCCCCTCGTCGGCACCTACCACAGCGCCGTCGACGCGAAACAATACAGAGAAAACCTGAATCTGCACTCGCGTCTATTCGATGGGGTCGCCAAGGCCTTCATCGACTACTTCTACGGCCCATGCGACCTGGTGAGCGTACCCACTTCCGCCTACGCGGCACAGTTGGAGGCCCTGGGATTTCACTACCCCACCCGGGTCATTTCCAACGGCATCGACCTTCGGAAATTCCAGGAGGGGAATGGCGCCGAGATCCGAGCCAGGTACCCTGGCAAGATCGTCCTCTCCGTCGGACGCCTAGCCACTGAAAAGAACCTGATGTTCCTCCTCGAAGCCTGGCCTCACCTCCAGGACGACGCTCATCTGATCCTCATCGGAGGGGGGCCCGTTGAGGAGGAGCTCCAGGATTACGCGAAGGCGGAAGGACTGGAGAACGTCCATTTCCTCGGTATGATCCCCCACGAAGAGTTGATCCGGTCCGGGTATCACCGGGCTGCCGACGTCTTCGTCATGACCTCCATGATCGAGGTCCAGGGTCTCGCCCTCATGGAGGCACAAGCCAACGGTCTGGTGTCGGTGGGAATCAACTCGGGAGGCACCAAAGACCTCATCGTCGACGGTGAGAATGGGTTCCTCGTCGAACCGGGAGATCAGGACGCCTTCGTGGAGGTGATACTGAGGCTCCTGCGAGACGACGCACTACGGGAAAGCATGCGGGAGGCCACCTTGGTTGAAATCCAGAGACACGACCTCCGGAAGGTGGCGAGGGAGTGGGAGGAGGTGTACGGGGAATTGGTGGCCCGGAGAAGCTGCGCTACATACTGATGGTGTAGGGGAACCAGGCCGCTACCGGCAGATCATCTTTTCTGGCAGGATCAAAAACCCACTCGGCCGCCTCCTGGATGAGGCGGCGGTTGAAGCCCCGGTCGGATGTTGGAGGGTTCAGCCTGGTGGAGTCGGCCACTACCCTTCCTGTGGCGTCTACAAACACCCACACTTCGACCTGCTTCCCCCGTAGGCTTCGATTCATGGGTGGGATGATCATACCCCTGGGTGAGGGTGGGACCAACCGAAAGAGTCCTTCCGCCGCAGTGCCACCATCCCCCCTTCCCTGCCCTCCTTCGAGCCCCGGCGGCCCGTCGGCCATCCCCGGCGCATCGCCGGTCATGGCGGCCAGGTCGATCTGGGGATCGGGATCGAAGTCCACGGGATCGGTCATCTCCAAGGTGATGATGGGTACCCGGGGAGGAGTGATGGGACGTGCCGGAGGCACCCGAAGGTTCAGAGCCTGCATCCCACCCCCAGCGGCACGGAAGTCCCCGGCTCGGGGGCCTGCGGCGGAGAAAGGCGAGGGTGGGAGGGGTACGACTCGCC
This sequence comes from Gemmatimonadota bacterium, assembly GCA_030618065.1. GTDB lineage: Bacteria > Gemmatimonadota > Gemmatimonadetes > Longimicrobiales > Gaopeijiaceae > JABDNZ01. The sequence continues at coordinate 217 of JAUXEE010000112.1, read as the reverse complement.
AGAAGGCGAAGATGAACAGGTGGAGCAAGACGGACACGCCCAGGGCGATCCGGAACACCCGATTCTGAGATGCCCGGCGCTCAACGACCGTGGGTCGCTCGTCTTGTTTCATGTCCGAACCTGCCTGGAGCCGACTCCGCTCACCCAGTCCCCATTCTCGAGACTCCCTACCATCAGTATACCGTGAAGAGGCCTTCGGAGTTTCGATTCTCGCCCT
>JAUXEE010000140.1 GCA_030618065.1 Gemmatimonadota bacterium | reverse complement strand
TTCGTGGTCGTGAACAATGATGGAGGAGGGATTTTCCATACCCTTCCGATCCGTGGACACGAGCCCGCCTTTACCCAGTTCTTCGCCACCCCACACGGGTTGGACTTCGGGAAGGTGGCGGAGTTGTACGGCATTCCCTATTCCAGTGCCGCCTCTCTGGCCGAGTTCGAGGAACTCTTTTCAAAAGCCTTGATGACGGATGGCCCAAGCATCCTCGAGGTACGGACTCGCCGGGAGGAGACTCACCAACGGCGCAGGATGGTCGTGGCAGCGGTGGTAGAGGCGATGGACGGTTTTTGGGGCGGTTGAAGACAATCAGCGCAAAGGACGAGGTAGAATGAGCGAGCCGGATTGGAAGCAGGTGAAGGAGTACGAGGACATCACCTACCACAAGTGCGATGGGGTGGCCCGAATCGCATTCGACCGCCCTGAGATACGGAACGCCTTCCGGCCCGACACCCTGCTCGAGCTCCAGGAGGCCTTCCGGGATGCCGGCGAGGACACCAAGATCGGCGTCGTGTTGTTCACCGGGAACGGTCCGTCGAAGGACGGGAAATACGCTTTTTGCTCGGGTGGCGATCAGCGGGTGAGAGGGGAATCCGGGTATGTGGGAAGTGACGGAGTTCCCCGGCTGAACGTTCTGGAGCTCCAGCGATACATCCGGAGCATGCCCAAGCCCGTCATCGCCCTGGTAGCGGGCTATGCTATCGGGGGAGGGCATGTACTTCACGTCATCTGCGACCTGACCATCGCCGCGGACAATGCCGTTTTCGGCCAGACAGGCCCCAAGGTGGGGAGCTTCGACGGGGGTTTCGGAGCGTCCTACCTCGCCAGCATCGTTGGCCAGAAGAAGGCACGGGAGATCTGGTATCTGTGCCGGCAGTACGGGGCTGAAGAGGCGGCAGCCATGGGGCTGGTCAATGCGGTGGTGCCGACAGAAGATCTGGAGTTGGAGGGATGGCGGTGGGCCCAGGAAATCCTGGATGGGAGCCCCCTCTCCATTCGCCTCCTCAAATCGGCCTTCAACGCGGCTTTGGATGGGCAGGCAGGGCTTCAGGAACTGGCGGGGAACTCCACCCTCCTCTTTTATATGACCGAGGAAGCCCAGGAGGCCAAGAACGCCTACCTCGAGAAGAGGAAGCCCGATTTTCGGAAGTACCCGTGGCTTCCCTGGTAGGGAAATGGGTGGCGCGCGCAACGCGGCTCGCCCCCCTTTCCGATCAGGCTCCTGGGGAGATGTCCCGATCGAGGGCGTGGGTCATGGCATCCCGGCCTCGTACTCTCACGGCTGCGGCGGCCCCTGTTCTTCTGGGCACCGGATTGGCCATCGGGCGGGACGGGTTCCGGTTGGGACCTGCCCTGGCAGCTCTTCTCGGAGCCCTCCTCATTCAGATCGGGACCAACCTGGCCAACGATTACTACGATTTCCTTAGGGGAGGGGATTCGGAGGACCGGGTGGGGCCCTTGAGGGTGACCCAGGCCGGCATCATCCCTCCGGAGACGGTTCGGAATGGCGCCTTCCTGGTCCTGGGGATGGCCCTCCTCTTGGGCTTGTACCTGGTTTGGGTAGGTGGATTTCCCGTCGTCCTCATCGGTCTGACCTCCCTGGTTTGCGCTATCGCCTATACCGGTGGCCCTTTCCCATTGGCGTACCATGGGCTGGGAGACCTTTTCGTGTTCGTATTTTTCGGCATAGTGGCCGTGGGGGGCACCTACTGGGTCCAAACTCTCGCCTTCGGGCCCGAGGTCCTCCTGGCGGGTGCCGGAATGGGGGCTTTGGCCACGGCTATTCTGGTGGTGAACAATCTCAGGGACATCGAGGCCGATGCCCGGGCCGGGAAGCGGACTCTTGCGGTGCGGATTGGCCCTACGGGAACGAAGGTGGAGTTCCTTCTCCTCCTCTTGCTGGGCTTTTCCGTACCCTTCCTGGGTGTGGCCTGGTATGACTGGCCGCCCTGGACGTTCTTGACACTTCCTGCCGCTCTCCTCCTGATCGAACCACTTCGGACCGTGATGACCTTTTCTTCCGGCACCGATCCGAGGTCCCTCATCCCCTCCCTCGGAAAGACGGCCCAGGCCGCGGGGCTCTACGGTCTTCTCCTGGGGGTGACGCTGGCTCTGATCTGACATGCCCTTTCTTTCCCAGGCTCTTTCCATAAATCCTGCCGGGTTGGCCCTGGAGGACGGTGAGGTGGCATGGAGCTATGAGGATCTCTCCCGCGAGGCCGAGGAGATCGCTCACAGGCTCCGAACCCTGGGTGTGGAACCGGGCCAGGTTGTGGCCCTGGCCGGACGGTTGAATGGGGAGCTTCTGGCTGCTCTTCACGGAATCTGGAAGGCCGGTGCCACGGTCGCGCCCCTCAACGATCGATGGACCCTGAAAGAGAGGTCCAAGGCTCTTCGAATCCTGGCCCCTCGCCTTCTTCTGACAGGGGCAGGTCCCGAGGGCAGGTCGGACAACACCTCTCTTTTTCCCGACCAGGTGGTGTTCAAGTTGGGATCCCCAAGAGGTTCGCCATCGCCCTCACTCTCCGACGTGGATCCATCCCAGGGTCTCCTCCCCGGCCTGGCCGGGGGAGCCGAGGCCGCCCATCTCCTCACCTCAGGAACCTCCGGTCGGCCTCGAGTGGTCCGAATCACCGTCGGAAACCTTCGCGCCAGCGCCCATGGGACCCGAGAATGCCTCGATCTGAGTCCGTCGGATCGCTGGTTGGGATCCCTTTCCCTCTCCCACGTGGGGGGGGTGGCCCTCGTTACCAGAGCCTCCATGGTGGGATCCGCCTTGGTCCTCCGGGGGCCTTTCAGCGTGGCCACCTTCCTGACCCTGATGGAGGATGGGTCCATCACCCATGCCTCCTTGGTGCCCACCATGCTTCATCAAGCTCTGGAAGCCTGGGGGGTAAGGGCGGCCCCCGACTCCCTCCGGTGCCTTCTTATCGGGGGTGCCCCAGCCCGGGAGAGCCTGGTTCAGGTCGCCCTGGAAGGTGGGTTTCCCATCGCCCTCACCTACGGGCTCTCGGAGGCCAGCTCTCAGGTAGTCACGGCTCCGCCTGCCCTGGTGAGAGAAAAGCCCGGGACGGTGGGGGCTCCCCTCCCTGGGGTGAAGGTTCGGGTGACAGAGAGGGGCGAGCTCCTGGTGAAGGGGCCGACCGTGGCTCCGGGGCAGCTCCGAGAGGACGGATGGCTCCATACCGGGGACCTGGTCCGAAAGGATGGGGACGGCCACTTCTGGATCACGGGAAGGCAGTCGGATCGGATCATCAGTGGGGGCGAAAAGGTGGATCCCGTTGAAGTGGAAAAGGTTCTCGAATCCCATCCGCAGGTGGACGAGGTGGTGGTCGTGGGGGTTCCGGACAGGGAGTGGGGGGAGCGGGTGGTGGCCGGGGTCGTGAGCTCCACCGCTGGACTCCTCTTGAAGGAGGAGTTGGACCATTTGGCACGGGTCACTCTCTCCCCGGCGAAGCGACCTCGATCCATCCGATTCCTGGAATCCATCCCCCGAAATCCCAATGGAAAGGTGGATCGGAAAAAGGTCCGGGCCCTTTTTCGGTAGCCTTCATCCCTCTTTCTCCTATTATTCATCAATGCCGTAAAGTTCAGGAGACGGAATGAACAACCCCTTGGATGAATACCACTGGCGTGGAATGATGCAGGACCTGACGGAGGGAGCCCATGAGGCCTTCTCCCAGGGACCCAGGACTGCGTATATCGGTTTCGACCCCACAGCATCCTCTCTTCATGTGGGATCTCTCCTCCCCATCATGGGGTTGGTTCATCTTCAAAGAGCCGGCCACTCCCCCATCGGGGTCGTGGGTGGCGGTACGGGTCTCATCGGGGATCCATCCGGAAAGGCCCTGGAGCGCCAGCTCCTGACCAGGGAACAGACTGCGGAAAATCTGGAGGGGATCCGTGGGCAGCTCGAGCGCTTCCTGGATTTCCAGGTGTCCACCAACCCGGCTCGGATGGTGAACAACCTGGATTGGTTGGGTGAGCTCAGGACGGTGGATTTCCTTCGGGAGGTAGGAAAGCACTTCTCCGTGAACGCCCTCCTGAGGAAGGAGAGCGTCCGCAGGAGGTTGGAGGAAGAGGACGGCGGAATCTCCTTTACGGAGTTCAGTTACGTCCTTATGCAGGCATATGATTTCCTGGTCCTCCTGGATCGGTACAACTGTACGGTCCAGATGGGTGGTAGCGACCAATGGGGGAACATCACGGCCGGGATCGACCTCATCCGTCGAATGAGGGGGGAAAAGGCGTTTGGTGTCGTATTCCCTCTGGTTACATCGGCCACGGGGGTGAAATTCGGAAAGACGGAGGCCGGTACGGTGTGGCTGGATCCGGCTCGAACCTCACCCTACCGATTCTTCCAATTCTGGCTCAACACTGATGACCCGGATGCCATTCCGTACCTGAAGTTTTTCACTCTCATGGGGAAAGAAGAGGTGGCGGAGCTGGAGTCCGCCCTGGCCGATCGACCTCACGAGCGGGCCGCTCAGCGAGCCCTGGCCGAGGAGGTGACCAGGAGGGTCCACGGGGAGACCGGCCTGAGTCGGGCCCGACAGGCTACCCAGGTCCTCTTCGGAGGGGATCTCGAGGGCCTGAGTGGGGAGGAGATCGCGGACGTCTTCTCCGACGTCCCCTCCTCGGAGTTCCCACGCCAGACCTTCGAGGGAGAAGGGATGCCGATTCTGGACCTACTGGCGGAGTCGGGTGTGGCGTCCTCCAAGGGTGACGCTCGTCGTTCCATTCAGGGGGGCGGGGTCTACCTCAACAACATTCGCGTTGAGGATGTGGGGCGGCGTGTGAGGCTGGAGGACGCCCTGGGAGGTCGCTTCCTCGTGTTCCGGAAGGGAAAGAAGAACTACCGCTTGGTGAAGCTTCTGGGTTAAGAGGGAAAGACCCGGCGCGTTCCATTTGCTCCGAGCCTCCCTGTCCGAGCCTCCTGGACGGACACGAGGGCCCCACCGGCGTCTGCCGGCAGGGCCCTCACTCTTTTTCCAGCGCAGAGGGCCGGAATCCTCTCCTCAAATCAGAAGGAAAAGTCCATGCTCCAACCTGCGGCGATGCTCCATCTGTGCTTGAGCTGGGGTCCGTTCAGATCCTGGTGAATGGGCAGGAGGAACTCGACGCCCAGCCGATGGCCTTCGAATTGGCCTTCGGGCATCACGAAGTTGAGTCCCACAGGCAGATCCACCCGCCAGCCCGACTGGGTGAGCGTGTTGTGGGCAGGGCTCTCGTTGGGGTTCAGATCTTCATCGAAGCCTTCGACGTCTCCCCAAGAAGAGTATCTGGCGCCCACGGACACCGAGACCCACTCCGAGGTTTTAAACCCGGCCCACATGTTCCCTTCATAAAGGTCCCCTAGCGTCCAACCCCGGTTATTCTCTCCGACGCGGATGGTGGCCCTACCCTGGAGGCCCAGGGATGCCGTCTTGTTCTGCATATTGAAGGTGAAGCCCGGCATGAGGTCGAGGGTGCCCGATCCCATCTGCTGGGTGTACGGAAGCTGGGTGGCGTCGGGATTGGAGAAGGGGGTCACATCATCCGAATCGATAGCACCCACGGGGAGTGAGACACCACCGTGGACGTGGAATCGAATGTCTCCCCGGCTCAAAACATCATAAAGGGCGTTGACCTTGATATCCTGGATCCCGGACGACTGGGTTTGATAAAAGAGGTAGGCGTTGGCCTGCCCTTCCAGGCTCGCCAGGTGATCCATGGTCTTTTGAGAGAAAGTCCCGGAGGCGGTCAGAGTGATGCGCTCGGTCACGCCCCAAAGCACATCTACTGCGAAACCCTGGGTGATCATTTCACTGGGCGCCACATCGAAAAGACTCAACACCTGGTTGATGGTCAGGGAGTCCGTTCCGAATGCCTGCCCACTCATATCAGATAAGAGGTACCTCACTCCCACCTGGAAGCCCCCGGCCGGCAATATCAGGTCCTCGGTGATGCTCATGGGGGCCTTGGCGTCGGGCCGCTGGGATGTCCATGTATACGGCTTGGAAGTCTGAGCGCCCAGGGGCTGACCAAGGGCGGAGGCAACCAAGAGGGTAAGGAAAGCTG
>JAUXEE010000108.1 GCA_030618065.1 Gemmatimonadota bacterium | reverse complement strand
TGAAGGCCCGAAGACTGAACCCTACCAAAAAGTTTCCATACGCCTGGCCCCTCCAGTGTTCTACCAGGCCGCATCCGGCCACCACCGGGTACACCCGTGCTGTGGCGCTTCCGGTGTCATACCAACGGGTGTCCTCGGCGGGTCGGTTCCGACTCAAGACGTCCCACTCCCCGATCCAGAAGTCGAACTGCCGATACTCTCCCTGACAGGCGCCCTGGGCGCCTAGAGAGACCGGAAGGGAAAGGAAGAGAAGGACGGCAAGGGAGAGGAGCCGGGTGGCGGCGGTCACCATCTTGAATGTCCTTTTGGTCATTTCTTTCTCCTGTGCAACTCCACCGGGACACGGGCCCGGCCCCGGACCTTTGCCTCCCACCAGTTCTGATACAGATCGATGCTGAACATGAGGAGGAGGATGAAGATAACGATCCACTGGGGGATGTAGGGGAACTCGCTGGAGTTCACGGCTACCCCGGCTACGTGCCCTCCCTCCAGGAAGAGTACGAAGCCGATGAGGAGGAGGACGAAGAGCCCCAGGATCTCAAAATCCGGATTTTCGCGCAGGAAGCGGGTCAGAGGTTGGGCGAAGATCAGCATGAGGACCACCGAGATCACCACGGAACCCACCATGACGGCGAAAACGTCGGTCATGCCCACGACGGTCAGGATCGAGTCCACGGAGAAGAGGACGTTCATTCCTACGATGACCGCCACCACCTCCATGAAACTCTCCGTCTCTCTCACCTCGTCTCCCACCCCTTTGGCCTTGATCCGGAGCTCTTTCACACCCTTCCAGATCAAGATCAGGCCCCCCAGGACCAGGACGATGGCCTTGACGCTGAGGTCGGCTTCGAGCCTGAGATTGGGAAGGATCACCCGGTCGATGGTCAGGAAGACGTCGGTCGCGACGGTGAGGAGCCAGCTCACCAGCCCCAGGAGGATGATCCGAAAGATCATGGCCAGGATCAGACCGACCTGGACCGCCAAGGCCTGCTTTTCCTTTGGGAGCTTGCCGGCCAGGACGGCGATGATGATCAGGTTGTCGGCGCCCAGGGCCACCTGGATGAGGGTGACGGAAAGGAGGGCTGCCCAAAAGGCTGGGTCGGTGAAGAGTTCGATCATGGAAGGGTCCCCGAAGTTCGATTGGCTCGGTGTGCAGACTCGAAGTTCGGGTAGGAGCGGAGGTGGCCGCAAGGCAGGAGTATGTGTGCCGGTTTGCGGACAGGGATGCTACTGCGCGAGAATATCCCCATGTACTCTCGTTGCCTCGTCTGCCGTGCTCCCTTCCCGGAGGGGCGGGTCCTGGAGCACCTCCCCCGTGGAGACCGGGTCGCCTACGACATTCATAAGGGGCGGCTCTGGCTGGTGTGCCGGTCGTGCCGAAGGTGGAGCCTCCTTCCCCTGGAATCCCGCTGGGAGGCCTTGGAGGAGTTGGAGAGGTTGGTGTCGGGGGAGGCCCGGCTTCTTTCGAAGACCGACAATATATCTCTCTTCGGTGCTGGGCCTCTGGAGATCGTGAGGGTCGGCTCCGCTGACCTGGCCGAGGAATCCTGGTGGCGCTACGGCCGGCAGCTTCCGGCTCGGAGTCGTCTGAGTCGGTGGACTCCCCCCCTCATCCGACGCCTCCGCTTCGGGGTCTTCGCGTGGGTGGGCCAGGGGGCTTGCCCCGAGTGCGCCTATGTCTTCAGAGACCTCCTCCTTGCCGACCGGCAGATCCTCATCGTCCGGCCCGAAGAGGGGCTCGGGGATCCGGGGGAGATCGAAGGCTCGGAGCCCACTGGAGCCGCCGGCGGGGCCTTCTCCATAACCCGCCGATGCCCTCGGTGCCGGGACGCCCAAAGGGGCGGCCTCCATCTCACAGGCATCGAGGCGGAGCTGGTCCTGGCCCGGGTCATGGCTTTCCATAACCAAACCGGAGAGTCCCGGGTGACCGTGCAGGCCGCCTCCCGTCTTCTTCAGGACCCCGAGGGTCCAGCCTCCCTGGTCCGGGTTCTTTCCCGCCACGGCAGGCCCCTTGGGGACCTTCAGCCCATGGGTCTCATGGCCCTGGAGATAACCGTGAACGCGGCCCGGGAGAGGACCCTCATGAAGCTGGAGGTCGAGGCCCTGCAGGCCCGATGGCGCAGGGAGGAAGAGCTGGCGGCGGTGATGGACGGCGAGCTGTCGCCGGTCGCTCGGCTGGAGGCCTTGGCCCGGAGGGTTCGGGGAGGGGATTGAGCTTCAGGTTGGATCAGGACCCGAGACAGGGGTCCTTAGCCAGGGGTCCCGAGCCAGGGGTCCCGGGTCTTCTCGAGCCAGGGAATGAGCTCGGTTTCCATGAGCTCCTTCACCAACTCCTCCTTCTCGCCGGCGATGTTCTCAAGCTGGAAAGGGTCCTCCACGTTGTCGTGGAGGATATACGACACCTTCCCCTCAGCGGTCTTCTGCACGGACAAGGTGTAGCGATGGGTGCGAACGCCCCGATGCCCGAGGGCCGGCTCGCCTAAGGGGATCTTGATGTAGAGCTGGGAGGTGGGCCGGGGCCCATCGCCCTCCAGAAGAAGGGAAGCCCGGCTCCTTCCTTCCACCTCCTTCGGGATCTCTCCCCCCAGCGCCATGAGTTCCAGCAGGGTTGGGAAGATGTCGGGGGTGGACAGAAGGAGGTCGTCCCGGCGAGGCTCGATTTTTCCACTCCACCGGATGAGGAAGGGCACCCGCATGGACTCCTCGTAGTGAACGTTCTTGCTCACTTCGTCGTGGCATCCCAGGCAGTTCCCATGGTCCGAGGTGAACACCACGATGGTGTCCTCGTCGAGGCCCTCCTGCCGTAGCGTCGACAGGATGCGTCCGAACTGGTCGTCCACGCCGGTGATCTGGGCGAAGTAGTTCTTGATATGGCGCCGGGCGAGTTGGGCGCCACTGGTGTTTTCTTCCAGCTTCACATTGGGACGGTTGATCAGCTCTTCCGGGGTCGCGTCCCCATACATCTCCAGGTACCGCTCGGGAACCCTCTGATACGGCATGTGGGGCGGGTTCATGGAGACCACCAGGGCCCAGGGCTTTTCTGGGTCCCGGTACTCGCCGTCTTCATTTCGGATGAAGCGGATGGCCATGTCCGCCTCGTGCTCCGGGCTCCATTGGTCGACTCGAGTCCGCTCGGACCGGGGCGCCTCGGTGGTCCAGTACTCGGGATGGTCGTGGTTGTCGTAGGTACCGTAGGCGTACCAGAAGTCGAAGCCGTGGCGGCGTTCAGGAGGCGTCCACTCGTTCCAGGCGAACTCCTCCGTGTTGTTGGCGGTGTCCACGTAGGGTTTGTGGGGCGAATCCAGGTGCCACTTCCCGATGTAACCCAGGGCGTAGCCATTGTCGTGGAGGACGTCGGACCAGCACCTGGCATCGGGGGGAAGCTCGTATCCGTGCTCCGCGCCGTTGGTGTTGCAGTTGGCCAGAACTCCGTTGGAATGGGAATAGAGGCCGGTGAGCATCATGCCCCGGTAAGGGCTGCACACCGGGTAATTGCTCACGGCCTGGGTGAAGGCCACGCTCTCGCTGGCGAAGTGATCCAGCTTTGGCGTAATGACCGGATCCTCCCCCATGAAACCCAGGGCCTGGCCCCGCATCTGGTCGGGAAAAACGAAGAGTAGATTGGGCCGGTCGGCTTTCGATGCCGCGCCCTCGCACCCCGCCACTCCGGGGAGGATGGCCCCGGAAGCCGCGGCTGCCAGGGAGGCTTTGATGAAGTCGCGTCGGGTCGGGGGTGTCATGGGAAGTGAATCTAGGGGCCTCCCAAGCCAGGCGTCCAACCTCCTCACTTTGCCTTTTCCTCTCCCGTCCCCCAAAATCTCTTTCGACCCAGAAGGTTCGGTGGTACCTCCCGAGGCACCCGGAGGAGGATTCTGATCATGGTTGTACGTCTGTCCGGTTCCATCAGTCGCCGTACTTTTCTGGCGGGCGCCACGGCTGCCCTGCCCGCCGCCTACTCTCTGACCCTCCAGGGCTGCGGGCCTGACCCGGCTCCCCCACTGAGGGATGGAGATACTCTCTTCCGTATCTCCCTCGCCGAGTGGTCTCTGCACCGGGCTCTGAATGCCGGTGAGTTGGACAACCTGGACTTCCCCGGGGTGACCAGGACGGAGTACGGTATCGAAGCCGTGGAGTACGTGAACTCCTTCTTCAAGGACAAGGCTGAGGACTTCACCTACCTCGGCGACCTGAAGACCCGGTGTGACGACCACGGCGTTCGGAGCGTCCTCATCATGTGTGACGGGGAGGGAGCTATCGGCGACCCGGATCCTGCCGCCCGAAGCCAGGCCGTTGAGAACCACTACCGGTGGGTGGAGGCGGCCCGCTTCCTGGGATGCCATTCCATTCGGGTCAACGCTCAGTCCCAGGGATCCCCGGAAGAGCAGAGGGATCTGGCCGCCGACGGTTTACGACGTCTCTCGGAGTTCGCGGACTCCCGGGAGATCAACGTTGTCGTGGAAAACCATGGCGGCCTCTCCTCCAACGGGGCATGGCTGGCCGGCGTGATGAAGGCGGTGGATCACCCCCGCTGCGGGACCCTTCCGGACTTCGGAAACTTCAATATCGGGGATGGCGAGACGTATGACCGCTACCGGGGCGTGGAGGAGCTGATGCCCTACGCCAAGGCGGTGAGCGCCAAGTCCCACCTCTTCGATGCGGAGGGGAACGAGGCGGAGATGGACTTCTTCCGCCTCATGCGGATCGTGCTCGATGCAGGCTACAGAGGGTACGTGGGCATCGAATACGAAGGATCGGAGATCTCCGAGCCCGAAGGGATCCGGGCCACCAAGGCCCTCCTGGAGCGGGTTCGTATGGACCTTGCTCCTGAATTCACGGCCCCAGGCAGCCCAGCCTAGGCCCCGCCCCTTCGTCGAGGCGCCTCATGGATTCAGCCACGCGCGTTGCCCGGAAGATGGCCACCCTGGCCGGGATGGGCTTTCAGCGCGTGGAGTCCCCACCCGTCGCAACCGAAACCGTCCCCGTGAGGGGGAACCGGCAGAAGGTCACCTGCAGCCAGCCCTCCATGGGGACGCTGGTTTCGGTGACGGCGGTGCATGAGTCCTCCGGTCTGGTTCAGGACGCGGCGGCCCTGGCCTTTCAGGAGATGGACCGGGTGGTGAATCTCCTGAACCGGTATGATCCGGCCTCGGCCCTTTCCTATCTGAATCGCGAAGGGTCCATCGAAGGCCCGCCGCCGGAGTTGACGACGGTGATGTGGGAGGCCCGGTGTTTTCAAGACGCCAGTGAAGGTGCCTTCGATCCCACTGTTCAACCCCTGGTGGATCTCTTTCGGAGTCGTTCCCCCAGCGAGACCGAGATCCTTCAGGCCCTGGCCCTGGTGGATGGCGGAAAGGTGGAGATGAGTCCCCGGGTAATCCGGTTCTCCGATCCCGGCATGGGCGTGACCCTGGACGGTATCGCCAAAGGGTACGTGGTGGACCGGATGGCGACGGTTCTGGCCGACCAGGGTTTGAAGGACTTCCTCATCGACGCCGGGGGAGACATCAGGAGTATGGGATTCAGGGAGGACGGCCAGGAGTGGCGAGTGGGGGTCCAGGATCCTGAGAAGGGGGGGGACCTCCCTGACGTCATCGGATTGACGGACGGGGCCGTGGCCACCTCCGGGAGTTATGAGATCTACTTCGACCGGGAGCGGACCCATCACCACATCGTCAGCGCCCGTACGGGCCTGTCTCCCCAGATGAGCCAAAGTGTTTCGGTGGTCGCCCCCACGACTCTGGCTGCGGACGCGTTGGCCACCAGCGTTTTCGTCATGGAGCCGGAGCGGGGCGTCGCCTTCATCGATTCTTTTTCCCAGTGCGCTTGCCTCATCGTCGACCAACATGGCCGGCAGTTGAGATCGAAGGGCTGGCGGAGCGCCACCGACTTTCCCACCCCCAAGGCAGGGATGACATGAACGGTGCAGCGAAGAATGTGTCTGGAAAATTCCCCGATTACGGGATGTTCCAGCTGACGGCTCTGGTGAGCCTGAGGATGCTTATCGGATGGCACTTCCTCTACGAGGGAGTGGCCAAGCTTTCGAATCCGTACTGGACCTCGGCAGGCTACCTCCAGGAATCACAGGGGTGGTTTTCCGAACAGTTCATCTCCCTGGCCAACAATCCGGGGGCTCTGGCTGTAGCGGACAACCTGAACCAGTGGGGCTTGCTCCTCATCGGGCTGGCTCTCCTGTTGGGTGTCTTCACCCGAACCGCAGCGGTGGCCGGGGTCGTGGCGCTGGCCCTCTACTATCTGGCGGTGCCCCCCTTCCCAGGCATGGAGTACGCCATGCCGGCTGAGGGGAGTCACCTGAACGTGAACAAGATCCTCATCGAGTTGGCGGCTCTTCTGGTGATCCTGGGGTATCCCACGGCCCACCGCATTGGGCTGGACCGCCTCTTGTTCCGGAAACGTTACGCCGAAACCGCTTGAACGGGTCTGACCACCCAGGAGGCAGCATCATGAGCGACGAGATCAAGAAAGACCAGGAAGGTCAGAACCCGACCTCCTCTCCAAAATCCGCTCCTCCCTCTCCCGAACACGCGTCCCAAGGCGACCCAAGCCCCCCGCTGGGCCCCAGCCGCAGGGATGTCCTGAAAGCCCTGGCCTCGGTTCCGGTCCTCGGAGTGTTTTTCGTCGGATGGTACCAGAAAAAGCTGGATGCCGACGCCAAGCGCGAGGCCATCATGGCCGAGCTGGGGATCAGCGAGGGTGCCCCGGCTGTGATTCCCGATGCGATTTCCCGTCCGCCGGGGAACCGGATCCGGTTGGGGATCATCGGGAATGGAGGCGAGGGTGAGTCCCTCGTCCGGAGCGCAGGGTTCGCCCATCCCGAGTGGGTCGAAGATCAGAGGCAGGCCGCCGAGAAGAACCCGCGGAACCGGGGTTATGCCACCTTCATGGCACAGGACGACCTCAACGTCGACCTTACGGCGGTCT
>JAUXEE010000272.1 GCA_030618065.1 Gemmatimonadota bacterium | reverse complement strand
GATTCTCCTCCTTCCTCCCGCTCTGTTTGTCGCAGGTGTCTCCTTTGCCCTCGGAGCCATCTCCCGCAGGGCCATCTCGGTCTTCCTGGCCCCCATGGTGTTCATTCTCGGGACCATGGGCTTCCTCTGGGGCTGGCACCCCCCCGGCATGGGCCCAGGGACCAACCGGTTCCTCATGCTCCTGGATCCCACCGGCTACCGGTGGCTCCATGAGACCTACTCCAGGGTGGATCGGGGCCTCGAGTACTACAACCTGGCGCCCCTGGAGTACGATGGAGGGTTCCTCGTCAGTCGACTGGTGTTTTGCGCCCTGGGACTGGCCGCTGTGGGTTGGGCGGCGGGTAAGGTCGGAGGCCGGCAGAGGTTGGAGGGCAGGCGGAGGAGAGAGGAAGAGACTCGCCCCAGCTCCCTGGAACCTGCCGCTGCTCCCTCGAGCCCTGCACTTCAGAGCCTGAAAATGGACTACGCCCCGGCTCGGCCCTGGAGTGGCCTCAGTCGGATGCTCCGCTCCGAGTTTCGGGAGCTCATTCATTCTCCAGGCCTCTACCTCTTCGTCCCCCTTTTCCTGGTTTCAGTCATCGGCAGCACCGCCGTAGCCACCGGCCCCTTCGGCGTCACGGTCCTCCAGACACCTGGAACCCTGGCTCTGACCCACGCCCGGATCCTCACCGCCTTCCTGGTCTTCCTTCTCCTGGTCTACGGCGTGGATACCCTGGAAAGAGACCGGGAAACGGGCCTGGCTTCCATCTCCCATTCCACTCGAGTAGCTACTTCGATGGTTCTCCTCGCCAAGGGCTCTGCCCTGGTGGGATTGGTGATGGTGGTGCTTCTGGGCGCAATTCTAGGTGGTGTCTTGGTGTTGCTCCTCCAGGGAACGGTACCGGTTCGGGTGGGGCCGTTCCTCCAGGTTTGGGGCTTCCTCGTGCTCCCAACCTGCCTGGTATGGATCTCTTTCTTGATGGTAGCCAACTGCATCATTCGAAATCGGTGGACCACGTACGCCGTCGGCATCGGCGTCGTGGCCGTTACCCAGTACCTGGGGCGGATCGGCGAGATGAACTGGGCCCTGAACTGGTTCGTCCTGGGCGCTATGGAATGGAGCGATATAGGTTTTCTGGAATTGAACGGTTCGGCGCTCCTCCTCAACCGCATCATGGTCTTGGTCCTGGCCGTATTTCTCTTCTCCCTCGCCGTTCAGTGGTTTCCCCGGAGAGATCCGGATTCCGCCGGCCCCTTCGGTCGCATGGGGTCCAGGCCCCTCCTCTTGGCCACTCTTCGTACCCTCCCCCTCGCCGTGCCTGCCGTAGCTCTCGGGATGGTTCTCTGGTTCCAGATCCAGGGAGGGTTCCAGGGCGATGCGGCCCGGGAAGCCGAGAAGGACTATTGGCGCACGAACGTCGCCGAGTGGACCGATGTGAAGGTGCCCGCCCTGGTGAGGATGGATGTGGACCTCGAACTGGATCCCATCAATCACTCGTTTCGGTCCCAGGGACGATATCGCCTGGTGAACCATCTGGATCACCCTGTGGCGGAAATTCCCTTTACACAGGATCTGATGTGGGACAGCCTCAGCTGGTTTTTCGACGATGCGGAGCACGATGTAGAAAACCGGGCCGGCCTTTGGATCCTGAGGCCGGAATCTCCCCTTGAGCCGGGGGATTCCCTGTGGGTCGGATTTCGGATTGGAGGGCAGATGCCGAAGGGGATCACGGCCAACGGGGGAAGCACGGGCGAGTTCATCCTTCCCTCCTCGGTGTTCATCCATAGCTTCGCACCCCTACCTGGTTTCCTGGAGCACCTGGGGATGGACGAGGAGTATGCTCGCGACCTCCCTGAGGCTCCGCCGGACCTTTACCTCCAGGAGCTGGACCCCCTCGGCGGTTCCGTGGTCCCCATGTCTACCCGGATCCGGATCACGGGGCCGGACTACCTCACCTACAACTCCGTGGGAAGGCGGGTGGAAGAGAAAAGAGAACAGGGGCAGGTCACGGTAGTATGGGAGAGCGACAATCCCGTTCGGATCTTCAACGTGGCGGCGGGCCGGTGGGACGTGTGGAGGGGGGAAGGGATCGAGATCTACTATCACCCCGAACATTCCTACAACCTCGAAGAAATGGGCCTCGTCCTGGACGCCGCCAAGCGGTGGTATTCAGAGTGGTTCGCTCCCTGCCCCTGGGGCACCCTAAAGCTGAGCGAGACGCTTGGGTCGGGTGCTTCGCCTCAGGGATATCCCACCAACATCACCGTGTCCGAATTGGTCTTTCTGACCAAGGCCGATCCTCAATTTCCGACTGTATTCTGGGTCACTGCCCATGAGACCGCTCATCAGTGGTGGGGAAACCTCCTGGCCCCGGGAGACGGTCCGGGTGGGGCTGTCATCTCGGAAGGCATGGCCAACTTCTCTACGCTTCTCCTGGCTGAGCGGGTCAGAGGAGATGTGGCCCGGCGGGAGATCTCCAAGCGCCTGGAGGAACAATATCTGCGCGGGCGTTGGCTGGATCATGAACGCCCCCTGGTGGCGACGGACGGTTCCCACGGCGGGGACGGCGCCGTCATCTATGGTAAAGGCGCATGGGTGCCCTGGATGCTCATGGGGGTCATGGGTCGGGAGCCCATACTGGAGGGCCTCAGGGAGTTCATCGCCCGGTACCGGGACGGTCCGGATTACCCCCTCCTTCAGGACCAGGTGAATACACTTCGAGAGTTCGCACCGGACAGGGCGGCTTTCGACACATTTGTGAACCAGTGGTACTTCGACGTGGTGGTTCCGGAGTACCGTGTGGAGGAGGCCGAGCTACGTCAACTGCCGGTCGGGGAGGAAGAGCAGGGAAGCTGGGAGACCATATTCACCCTCCGGAACATCGGGACGGGCCGCATGCCCGTCGAGGTCGCGGTGACGGTCGGAGAGCCCTTCGATGAGGAGGGGGAACCGCTTCCGGATTACCGGGAAGCGCGGACCACCGTGACCCTTGGGGCGGGCGAAGAGCAGGTGATCACCATGCGTTCCGAGTTCGAGCCGGAGCGGATCGTCGTGGATCCCGATGTGAGAGCTCTTCAGCTCCGACGTGAGTTGGCGGTTCACGAGTTCTGAGCCGGGCGGGGTCAACTGACGGATACGATTCCCGGCCCACGGCCTGGAAACTCGTGTTGAGGCAGAAAGCTTCGACGGGGGACTCGGATGCCCGAGCCCCCCGCCAAAGAGAATCATCCAGCCGCCCGAAGCGGACTGTGGGTCCATCTCTGTCTACTATAGGTCCGGGTAGCTCGCGGCGATCGCCAGGGCTGCATAGAGGTCCTGGAGATCCTCAAGGGCGGTAACCAGCCCCGGCAGCATTCCCGTGCCCGGCTCACCGAACTTGGCCTTGAACCATGCCTCGCTAGGCTTCTCGCGAACAAACTGCCCCAGACTCCGGCCGCCCATGTCGTGATTCGTGCCGTCGGCACCATGGCAAGCCTGGCACTTGGCATCGTAGATGGTCTCGCCGTTAATCGCGCTACCCTTCGCACCAACGTTGCTGAAGGTGATGGTCGGTGCCATCACCACAGGCGGGTTCTGGGTGTAGTCGACGTACATCTGGGCACCTTTGACCTCGATGTCATATAAGTCGGTGGGGGCCACCCACTCTTCGAGCATGAACTTGACCAGGTTCCAAGCCTGGGCAGAGGTCAAGCGACTCGAGTAGTCAGGATGTGTGTTGTCGCTCGCGTCTATGTCGCGAGCGCCAGCGTGCGCCACCAGATTATACATCCCCTGGAACGTCGAAGCGGATGAGGAGCTCCTGAGATTCACCGACGATACGTCCGGACGCGAAGACTTGAGCGTACTCTGCCCGGTACGGTTGGCGTACGAGGCGGCGTTCCCCATTCCATCCCAGGCATGGCATGCTTTACATCGGT
>JAUXEE010000228.1 GCA_030618065.1 Gemmatimonadota bacterium | reverse complement strand
GGGCGGCCGGTGTCTCGGCTGTTCCCATGTCGGCTCGTGTGGTCCAGCAATTCGTGTCCAACGAGACCAACGGGAGGGTGAACCCCCTCATGGCGGCAATGGGACCCAACGTGGCCGGCGTCATCGGCTCCGCCGTGGCGGCCGGGGTGTTCTTGGCCCTGCTAGGATAGAAGTCGGAAGGGGCGCACGAGAGCCCCTTCTCAGTAGTTCAGCCCCCGGGGTGCTTCGGCGCCCCGGGGGTTCTGCCTGTAATGACGGTCAAGGGTGGTCGGTCAAAACAGCTCGTCGTCCCAGAGCTTCTCAAGGAACTCCCGGACCGGCAGGATCTCGATCCCGTCCTCCCTGAGGCGGCGCCGGGGCTCGAGGCAGACGAGGATCCGGTGCCCCACACCCGGGTAATCTTCCCGGATTGCCTTAAGCCCCGAGAAGTGCTTCCCCCCCAATCGCTGGGTCGCCTTGACCTCGATGGCCGCCACCATGTCGCCCACCACGAAGTCCACCTCGACCCCGCTGGCCAGACGCCAGTAGGAAATGTCCATGCGGCGGTCCCGATATTCGAGGTAGGCAGTCAGTTCGTGGAAGAGGTAATTCTCCAGTGCCTTTCCGAAGAGTTCGCTCCCCGGCTGCAGCGACCCCCGCCGGGCGAGGCGGTTAACCAAGCCGACATCGGCGAGGTAGAATTTCGGCGATTGGATTACCCGCCGCTTTGGCCGCCGCGTGAATGCCGGGAGGAATCGGCCGAGGAGCGTGTCCACGAGAATCTGGTAGTACTCCTTCACCGTGTTCCCAGAAACGCCGCACTCCCGGGCGACATTTGTGAAGTTCACCAGCTCCGTGTCCGCCAGCGCAGCGGCCCAGAGGAAGGTGGCGAAGGCCGGAAGTCGCCGGACCAGTCCCTCCGCCGCAACCTCCTCCTTGAGGTAGTCGTCCACGTAGGCTTGAATCCTCCGGCCCGGGTCGGACGCAAGATAGTGCCGGGGCAGATACCCGTGGTTCAGGAAGCGGACGAGGTCGAACTCCTCTCCGACCTCTGGGAAGACCAGCCCCAGGAGCTCGTACCTCACGGCCCGGCCCCCCAGCAGGTTGGCATGTCCACGTCGCAGCTTCCGGGCGCTGGATCCGCAGAGGACGAAGACAAGCCGCCGGTTCTCGATGAGCCAATGGACCTCGTCGAGGAGCATGGGCACCTTCTGGATTTCGTCCAGGACGGTGAGAGTTCCCTCAGGCGCGTCCCGCAGTTCGTCCCTTAGGAGGCCCGGCTGCTGAAGGTATCGGAGGTACTCCTCCGTCAGCAGCAGGTCCACAACCCGGGTGGACGGATAGGTGGCACGGAGCAGACTGCTCTTGCCCACCTGCCGCGGACCCCAGAGGAAGAAGCTCTCCTCGGGCCGCTCAGGGAGGACCAGTGATCGCGTAAGCATGGCTTAAGATAATCATGATAATTCGCAGTAGCAATGCGAATTATCGTCTCCGTTCCCTATCCGACCTTCGGGGCCGGAGCAGGTGGTCTGCCTCATCCCTTTCGCGCCGGACGCGGTTCCGCCTGGTCGCCGAGGCCAAGGTCGGCCCAGTCGGTCACTGACCTCCAAGAGCCCAGTGGAAGGGGTGTGTCCCATACCGCCCGCGCCTGGGATCGACGGGTCACACGGATAACTCTTCGGAAGTTGGAGGGCCCGGAGACCGGCTTCCGAAGTCGCATCCGCGCTCATCTGCGCTCTGGGCAACATCGCCGCCACGAGTATGTAGGCCTCGTCGTCCAGATCGTCCAACCGGACCGGGGATCCCGCGAGCAGCCGTTCGATCTGCAGCCGGGCTGTGACGACATCACCATTCAGGTAGAGGGTGGCGAAAGAGCCTGGAGGATTCCAGCGCCCTCCAGTTCGTCGAGCATACGAGGGATCGAGGGGGTCGGCCCACTCCGGATCAGCCACGCGAAGCCAAACCCGGCTGTCTGGAAGCCGGACGGTGCGTGGCTTCACGGCTGAACGCGACGGAGATCAAACATCGCCGCTACGGCCTCCCTCACTTCGCGGTGCCGGCCGGAAAAGGCGAGGTCCAGGAGGGAGCGGCCACCCAGATTGGCGGCAGAACGCCGGACCACAGCCGGAATGCGTTCGCGCTTTACCCGGCGGTCGAGCAAGTCTGTAGCCTCGGAGATGTCCATCAGCGCCGGCGTGCGGCCGGCCGGAACACCAGACTGGCGCCATTTCGAGAGTGCCTGCCGCGAAACTCCGAACACCCGGGCAGCTTCGGAAGCAGAAAGTCCCCAGAGCACCAAGAACCGCTCCAGCGGCTCGGTCCGGAGCTCACGGTCGAGATCGTCGGTGAGTGCGCGTAGCCAACTCAGACTGGGCGCTTCGGCGATCAGTTTTTCGGCCAGGTCATGCGCTGCGGGCAGGGTCACTGGGACTCCTCGGAAGGACACACTTGCAACCTAATGTCAACCGCAACCTAATGTCAACCCCACGTAAAGTGCCCGGCCCGGAGCCGAAGCCCCGGTGATGTCCGGGTATTCCGCATCCAGGAGATTGGTCGCATCGAGATACAGCGAGGTGGACCCCAACCTGATGCCTCCACGTGCGTCCAACCGGTGGTAGGAGTCCTCTCCCCTTCGCCTGGCGCGCTTGAGGTTCAGGCCCAGGGTCGCAGCACCCCCGAATGTTCTTCCCACACCGACCTTCACCTGCTCTTCGAGGGGCCTCAGAGCGTATTTTGATTCGTACCCCCGGGCCTCTTTCGAATCGACGGACAGAAGCATCCCTCCCAACGTCCACCGGGTCTCGGCAGGCCCCCGGAGCGTCAGGTCGGCCTCCAGGCCCCTGAAGGTGGCCTCCTCCACATTCCGGGTTTCCCAGGGTGCTTCAGCCCCCCCGCCGGCCTCTCCTCCATCGACCGCACGGGCCCAATCGATGAGGTCCTCGGCCCTCCGGGCGAAGGCCGTTATGGACAGGCGAAGGTCGGTATCCCTCACGAGATCCAGGCCGACCTCCCCTGACCATGCCCGTTCAGGCTCCAGATCTTCACGGCCCACGTTCACCGGATCCTGGTAATAGCGCTCCGTCCAGGTGGGAGCCCGGAACGATCGGCCGACGGCCGCCCTGGCACGGAAGCTGGGTCCAATTCTGTGGGAGGCTGAGATAGAGGGAGAAAGGAAGGAGCCGAAGCCCTGGTGCCAGTCCTGCCTCAGACCCAGGGAGAGCACCCCGGCACCCGTTCCCCCAACCACGGCCTCCCCGAAGATCGCTCCCCGGGTCTCCTCCCGGTCTCCGAGGGAGTTGCTACGAAGGATGTCCTGATAGACCTCCCCTCCCATGACCAGGTCCATTCCCTGCCAGGAGCTGCGTCTGGCCAGGATGTCCCCGCCGACCTGGGAGGAGGTGTGGCGGTTCTGATAAACCTCAGGGTCGTCCCGAATGAGGGTGAATTCGTCCTCGTGCCTCCGAAACGAGCCTCCGATCTCCACGTCCAAGCCTCCGTCGGCTTCCGAGGCCCAGCGTACCGAAGAGGTGTAACCGCGAGTCCGCTCGAAGGAGGGAAAGGGAGCGTAGAAGTCCTGGGCTCCGAAGTCTCGGCGGGACAGACCGAAGTTGCCGGAGAGCCGGCCACCGCCGAAGGGACGGGCCAAAGCGAGGTGAAGGAGCGTCGTCTCATAGTCCGTTCCAGTGCGATGGCCGTCGGAACGGTTCATTTCTCCTCCGAATTGAGCGGTAAGCCCCCCTTCCCTCTCAAGACCGCCTCCGCCCGAGATTCTGGCCGTTCCCCAGGATCCACCCTCAACTCGACCCTGCCACTCCTGGCCCCCCCCCTTTGTCACGATGTTCACGACTCCTCCCACGGCATCGGCTCCGTACACGGCGGACGCCGGGCCCCGGAGGATTTCCACCCGTTCCACCTGATCCAATGGGACCGCCAGGTCCAGGTCGAAGTGCCCGGTCTGGGGATCACTCATCCGAACCCCGTTCACCAGCACGACGACCTGCTCGAACCCGGCTCCTCTGATTCCCAAATCGCTCTGGGCCGGGGAGCGGGATTGGACCTCGACGCTGGTAGCCCATTCCAGGAGGCCGGAGATGGTTCGAACGGGAAGGGCGTCGATTTCCTCTCGACCAAAGAGTTGGACACTCCGCGTCAAGACGGGAAGCTGAGGGCTGAGCCTGGAGCCCACCTGGACCTGAAGTGTATCGAGAAGCACGGGGAGAGTTTGGGCTTGAAGGGTCGCCGGACAACCGGGCCCAATCAGGGAGAGGAAGATTCCGACCAGCGATCCGCAACGAAAGCGAACGGTCATATGGTTGCTCTGGAAAATTCCGGCCAATCGGACCATCCCCTCCCTATCCTCTCCTGGAGCCTCAATTCGGTGTATGGTCCCGAGATAGAATCCCTGGGTCAAAGAACGGGCCCCAAGAACATAAGAAAGATGCCATGAGGCCAGAAGAACATTCCACACGATGGGGCCCTCACGGC
>JAUXEE010000018.1 GCA_030618065.1 Gemmatimonadota bacterium | reverse complement strand
TTTACGCTAACGACCGCTGGGGACACACGCTCCGCCGCCCGCACCAGAGCGGTGCTCCTGCTCTGGTCCAGCGACTGAATGGCTGCAGCCGGGATTGTACCTCGAACCAGGGGAGGGGAAGCAGGAAGGGGCGCATTGGCGCTGACCATTTCGGCAGAAACCTCAACTGTCTCATGGGCTCCAGCCTCACTCACCCCCTCCCCGGCCGGTGAGTCCGAGGCCGGTGCGTCCGAGCAAGCGTTGAGGATCATCGGCAGGGTGGCGCCCACGAAAAGAAAGGCAACCGTACGAAGGCACTTCCCTATCCAGGTGGTAATCGTTTCCATACTTCCCCGCTAAAGCTCCTGTCCGAGGGACTTCCAGTCCTCCAGGAAAGCGTCGACACCCTTGTCCGTCAGAGGGTGCTTGGCGAGCTGCCAAAGGACCTTCGGAGGAATCGTAGCACAGTCCGCCCCTATGAGAGCTGATTCCACCACGTGTTGGGGGTGCCGAATCGAGGCAACGAGGATCTCGGTGTCCATTCCGTAGTTGTCGTAGATCTGCCGAATTTGGGAGATCAAGTGCATTCCGTCTGAGGAAACATCGTCCAGACGGCCTACGAAGGGAGAGATGAAGGTGGCTCCGGCCTTGGCCGCAAGAAGGGCCTGGAGGGGAGAGAAGCAGAGGGTGACGTTGACTCCGATGCCCTCGCTTCGAAACTGCCTACAGGCCTTCAGCCCGTCTTCCGTCATGGGGACCTTGATGACGATGTTGGGGTGCAGCTCGGCCAGCCTCCGTCCCTCTGATAGCATGGTTTCGGCATCGAGCCCCACCACTTCGGCGCTCACGGGCCCATCCACGATCTCGGCGATTTCGCGGAAGATCTCCTTGGCATCCTTTCCACCGGGCGCCCGGGCCAGAAGTGTAGGGTTGGTTGTGACGCCGTCGATGAGTCCGGCATCGGCGGCACGGCGAATCTCACTGATGTCAGCGGTGTCCAGGAAGATCTTCATAGCGCTCGCGAAGGGGGGTTAGGGGAAAGATCTAATTTAGCTCTGAATCAGGCTCGGGGTAATGCACCTTGCTCAAGAACAGCCCTTCCGGCGGGGCCGGGGGAGACGTAATCAAACCCGTGCCCGGTGCGGAGAGAAGCTCCGGAAGGTCGTCGAGCGGCCTCCGGTTCCGAGCGATCTCCACCATGGTCCCCACGAGGTACCGGACCATATGGTGGAGAAATCGGTTGGCCCTGATCTGGAAGGCCACACCCATCTCGTCCCAGGGCACCCAGTGGGCCTCCGCCACAGTGCAGCGGTCCCCTCTGGCCTCCTGCCCGACTTTCGCAAACGCCTTGAACGAATGCTCACCGAGAAGGATTGATGCCGCCTGATGGAGGAGGTCCACGTCCACCTGACGAACCAAAGGCCAACACCAGGGCTGATGGAAGGGTGAGAGGGCGTGGTCGGAGAGCCCGAGTTGATAACGGTAACTCCTGGCTTGGGCTGCGTACCTGGGATGAAAATCCGGAGGGGCCAGGCTGGCCGTTTCGACCCAGATGTCCCCCGGGAGGACCGCGTTCATGGCTCGATGGAGCTCATGGGTCTCCCATCGGATCGGGAGGGTCACCACCACGACCTGGCCGGTGGCGTGGACTCCACTGTCCGTTCGGCCGGCCGCCACTACGGGGCGCCGGGCGCCGGTGAGGCGCTCCAGTGCAGCCTCCATCTCGCCTTGGACCGTTCGGCCCTTGGCTTGGAGTTGCCACCCGTAGAAATATGTCCCGTCGTAATGGACGGTCAGCCTGAATCGGCGTTCGTGGTCTGGGTTCACGCCGACAAGGTAGAGGGGAGGGGGGGCACGTCAAGAAAAGACTGGACCCGGCCCCGGTCCCTTGCGTACCGTTACCGGGCTCTTCGTGAAAGGAGAGTCGTTGAGGAAGGATTGGAGATGACAGAACCGCACCAGGGCGATGGCGTGGATCTCAAGCCCTATATCGAAGAAATCGCTGGGGGACAGGGTCTCTCGGCAGACGATGCGGAGAGGGTTTTCTCGGCCATGATTTCCGGCGAAGCCTCGCCGGTTCAGGTGGGGGCCATTCTGATGGGTCTCCGGACCCGAGGAGTGCTACCCAGTGAGGTGGCGGGTGGGGTCCGGGCCCTTCGGTGCGCGATGGTCCCGGTTCCGGCGGAGGATCCGGAGGAGCTGACCGACACCTGTGGAACGGGGGGCGGAGCCCTCACCACCTTCAATATCTCCACGGCAGCGGCCCTGGTAGCGGCAGGGATGGGGGTCCGGGTCGCGAAGCATGGGAACCGGTCATTCTCCTCAAAGAGCGGAAGCGCCGACGTGCTGGAGGCTCTCGGCGTGAGGATTCAACTGTCCCCGGAGGGAATGGGGAAGGTCCTCGAGGATGTGGGGATCGTGTTCATGTTTGCTCCCCTCCTGCACCCGGCTATGAGGCATGTGGGACCCATTCGGAAAGATCTGGGGATCGCCACCATCATGAACCTGCTCGGGCCCCTCACGAACCCGGCTGGGGCCCTTCGGCAGATGGTGGGTGTGGCCGAGCCCGGGATCCTCTGGTTGATCGTCGAGGCACTCCGGGAGCTTGGGCATACGCGGGCTCTGGTGGTTCACGGCTCGCCAGGAATGGACGAGATGAGCCCTCTGGGTCCGACCCAGGTGGCGGAGTTACGGGAGGACGGCACCATCCTGGAAGGGATGATCACGCCGGGCCAGCTTGGCCTTGGCACCTACTCGGCGGAGTCATTGGCCGGGGGAACACCGGAGGAGAACGCACGGGTGATCAGGCGGGTCCTGGGGGGAAAGGGAGAGGGAGGGGCCCGGGCCGCCGTTCTCCTGAACGCCGCTGGTGCACTATACGTGGGTGGAAAGGGGAAATCCCTACCAGAAGCCTTGGAACTGGCTCGGGAGGGGTTGGATTCCGGGGCCGGTTTGATGAAGCTGGAGGAGCTAAGAGCGGCCTCGAAGTCGGTGGAGTGAGGGCGTCTCCCCCATTACCCGGACAGGTTGGGGTCAGGAGGGTTTGCAGGGGAGGCCGGAGCGGGGCGTACCAGGGCCCTGAGGGTCCAGGGACCCGGGATGGGAGGAGGTAAAACCCCTTCCACAACAATGATTTCTGCGCCCTTGCGAGTCACTCGCCCCACCAGGAATGTCGTCCTCATCAGCCACCTCCCCTTTCCGATCAGGCTTCAAAACCTCCGGATCAAACCCACTACCACGCCCTGAACCCTGACATCGTCGGCGTCCACGACGATGGGGTCCATGGAAGGGTTGGCCGGTTGAAGGCGAATCCTGTTCCCACTTTCCCGGAAGAGTCGCTTTACGGTGACTGAATCCCCGCCCACCAGTGCCACGACCACCTCACCGTTGGAGGCGGTGGGTTGAGAGCTCACCACAATGTAGTCCCCGTCCCGGATTTGTTCGTCGATCATGGAGTTTCCCTCCACCTTCAGGACGAAGTTGTCCTTTCCGGGTCGGACCATGTCCAGGGGGACGGCCAGCGACTCCTGGTCCTGAATGGCCTCGATGGGAAGTCCTGCTGCCACGGTACCCAGGAGGGGAAGCTCCATGGCGGAAACGGTTCCGTCCTCGGGTACCATTTCGATGGAGCGGCTCTCGTTGTAGGACTTCCGGATGTAACCCTTTCGCTCCAGATTGCTCAGGTGCTCGTGCACCGTTGCGAGGGAGGAATATCCGAACGAACGGGCGATCTCCTCGAAGCTCGGGGCGTACCCGTGCCCTTCGATGAAGCCGTCGATGTAATCCAGGATCTCTTTTTGCCGCTTTGTGAGGGGCATCGTTCCTTCTCCCTTCGTAGAACCCGAATAGGAACCGAATACAGGATACCCGAACGTTGCCCGAAACGCAAGGTTCCCATGGGGTGCCCGGCATTCTCGACCGGATCCTCCAGACCAAGAGGAAGGAGGTGGAAGCCCTCCTTCCCCAGGAGGGATCTCTCCGGAAGAGGGCAGGGGACGCCCCCCCATGCCGAGATCTGGCCCTGGCCCTTGACCGGGGAGGGTACGTGGCCGTGATGGCGGAGGTGAAACGTCGCTCTCCCGGGGCTGGATCCATTCGGCCTGACCTGGTCCCGTCCAGGTGGGCTCGGGCGTATGAGGGTGCAGGGGCGGTGGCCATAAGCGTCCTCACGGACTCGCAGTATTTCGGGGGATCCCTGAACGATCTGAGGGAGGTTCGGAGCGCTGTGGACCTTCCCGTGTTCCGAAAGGATTTCGTGCTCCATAGAGTCCAACTTCTGGAGGCTCGGTCGGCAGGGGCCGACGGGGTCCTCCTCATCGCAAGGATCTTGTCGGACGAGGCCCTGGGCTCCCTCCACGCGGAGGCGGAATCCCTGGGGCTCACGCCCATGGTGGAAGTGCATGACCGTGATGAAGTTGGGAGAGCCCTTCAGGTAGGCTCCCGCCTTCTCGGCGTAAACAACAGGAACCTCCAGACCTTCACCACTTCTCTGGACCTGACCCTGGACCTCCTTTCGGTAATCCCGACGGATGTGGTCGTCGTTTCGGAGAGTGGAATCCGGACCCCGTCCGAGGTGGACCGGTTGGGGGCTGCGGGTGTTCAAGGAATCTTGGTGGGGGAAACCATCCTCCGGGCCAAAGATCCTGGCTCGGCGGTCGCCGAACTGGTCGGCCGTCGCCGGGTAGCACGGAGGGATGGTTGATCCTACCGGGGAGAGGTCCCTCAGGGGGGTGGTAATGCCCGAGACCAAGGTGAAGATCTGCGGTCTGACTCGGCGGAAGGATGCCCTTCATGCCGCGGAGGCCGGGGCCGATTTCCTGGGGGTGGTGTCGGTGCCTAATACCCCCCGGTTCCAAACTCCGGAGGAGGCTCGGGCTCTTCTTGACGGAATCCAGCTGCCGTCCGTGATTGTGGTGGCCGACCTGGATCTCCCCCGCCTCATGCGGGCGGCGGAAATCGTGGGGGCGGCTGTGATTCAACTTCACGGAGACGAGCCCCCGGACCTGGTCATCGAGCTTCGTGAGGGGGGCCCTTGGGAGGTGTGGAAGGCTTTACGGGTTCGGGACCAGGCCGATGTGAGAGAAGGGTTGGTCCGGTACGGGGAAGTGGCGGATGGGCTCCTCCTGGACGGGTGGCATCCTGAGAAGAGTGGAGGAACCGGGGTGGCGTTCTCTTGGGAGGAAGCGGTTGGGGTGCGCGACTCTCTTCCCCCGGGTTTGCTTTTCGGGGTTGCCGGAGGCCTGAGCCCTGAGAATGTCCGTGAGGCCATGAGGAGGCTTCGCCCGCACCTGGTGGACGTGAGCTCCGGGGTCGAGGAGGGACCCGGAGTCAAAGACCCATCGCGAGTTGAGGCGTTCATCCGGAGCGTTCGAGCTGCAGGAGGGGGAGAAAGACCGTGAAGGTGGTTTCCAAACAGGAGAAGGGCCGGTTCGGACCTTATGGGGGCAGGTATGTCCCCGAGACTCTCATTCCGGCCCTTGAACAGTTGGACGAGGCGTATTCGGTGGCTCGGGAAGATCAACGGTTCTGGGAGGAGTTGGACCTTCTTCTCAAGGATTTTGTCGGAAGACCCACGCCCCTTTACCGCCCCCGTCGATTGGAAGCCGAGCTGGGCCTCGGGCCGCTGTACCTCAAGAGGGAGGATCTCAACCACACCGGCGCCCACAAGATCAACAATACTCTCGGGCAGCTTCTCCTGGCGCGGAGGATGGGGAAGCGCCGGATCATTGCCGAGACGGGGGCCGGCCAGCATGGTGTGGCGACCGCCACCGCTTGCGCTCTTTTCGGCCTTGATTGTGTGGTGTACATGGGGGAGGAGGACATCACCCGGCAGGCCCTCAACGTCTTTCGCATGGAGCTCATGGGTGCGGAGGTCCGATCCGTGGCCTCGGGTACCCGGACGCTGAAGGACGCCACGAACGAGGCCATTCGGGATTGGGTCGCCAGCGTTCAGGACACCCATTATATCATCGGATCGGTGGTAGGACCTGATCCCTTCCCTCGGATCGTGAGGGATTTCCAGTCCGTGATCGGCCGAGAAGCGAAGGAGCAGATGCTCCAGGCCGAGGGTACCCTCCCCTGGGCCGTCGTGGCTTGTGTGGGGGGAGGCTCCAACGCCATGGGGATCTTCCATGCATTCCTCCAGGATGCTGAAGTGTCGTTGATCGGCGTGGAGGCGGCCGGCGAGGGTATGGACACAGACAGGCATTCCGCCTCCCTCTCCGCAGGAAAACCTGGTGTGCTTCACGGTTCACTGAGTTATCTTTTACAAGATGAGGATGGGCAGGTGGCGCCGGCCCATTCCGTCTCGGCGGGGTTGGACTATCCCGGAGTCGGGCCTGAGCATTCCCATCTGAGGGACTCGGGCCGAGCCCGGTACGTGTCGATACGAGATGAGGAGGCTCTGGAGGCCTTCCATCTCTTGTCTCGAACCGAAGGCATCATTCCCGCCCTGGAAACGGCGCATGCCCTGGCGTACCTTCCCCACCTTGTCCAAGGGGAAGTCGAGAACGGCCCCATTCTGGTCTGCCTGAGCGGTCGTGGTGACAAGGATGTGGCCCATGTCGCGCGGTTGGAGCAGAAAGACCCAACACTTTGAGCCTGTGACACAGATCCCGCCTGACGCAGAGACATCCGAGCCTGGGGCCGTTCTGGACTGGAACGATCCTTCAACCCTCCCCGTCGAGGAGGTCCGGGCCCTCTTTGTCGTCCTGACGAAGGCTCTCAGGGCGCATCAACTCTACGACCAGAACAATCCCGTTTATCAACGGTTCGTGTCCCAACTGGGTGAGGCACTCCAGGGTCTTTGGGGGCAAATGGACCGTCTCCCCATCAGCGTGGAAGAGAATCGTTTCGTGTGGATGGGTGAGGGGGTCTACGAAAGCGACTCCAGGGCTGACTCACTGGCCTTTCTCTTCTTCAAGGATGGGGTCCGGGAGTTCACTCTTCACCAGGGTCTGGAAGCCCATGAGCTGGCCGCGTTTCTCCAGGTTCTGAATCGGGCGCGAGACCTCCGGCCGGAAGGAGATGATCTCCTCACCATTCTCTGGGAGGAGGACCTCAAGTATTTCACCTACAGCTATGTGGATCTTCTGGCCGAAGGGCTGGACCTGGAGCTTCCTTCCGGGGGAGAGGACCTGCTCGGGGGATTCCAGCAGATCATCCAAGGGGAGTTGGGTGAGGACGCGCTGGAGAGAAGCGGGGAAGTCTCAGGGGCTTCGGAGGAGGGGCGGGACAGCTCCGGTCAGGTCAGTGCCGAGGACTTCAATCCGACTCTCTATTCCCTGGACCCCACGGAGATGGAGCGGCTCCAGGAAGAGATTAGCATCGAGATGAACAGGGATCTTCGTGGCGATGTCCTGGCGGCTCTTTTCGACAGGGTAGAGGAGCCCCGCTTCCCGGATCGGCAGGAGGAGATCCTGGAGATCTTTCAGCTCCTGCTCCCAAACTTCTTGAGCCGGGGGTTGTTGAGCTCCGCTGGATCGGTGCTCGAAGAGCTGGGGCGGCTTCTCGCTTCGGAGGAAGCCTTGCGGCCCGAACGGCGACTGGTGGCTGAGAAGATCCTGGAAGAAGTCAGTGGAACAGAAACGCTGAAAGAGCTTATCCAGGCCCTGGAAGATGGCTCCATTTCTCCAAATCCTACCGAGCTCGCCGCCTTTCTTCGCCACCTGCGGTCCGACTCTCTCGGGCCCCTCCTCCGAGCGGCGGAGGAAGCTGAGGATCCGAAGGTCAAAACCATCATTCAGGACGCGGTAAAGGGGATTGCCAGGAAGTATTCGGAGGCCCTGGTCGACTGTTTGAAGGATGAAGATCCAGTGGTGGTCGCAGGGGCTGTGAGCCTTGCCGGGACGATGCAGCTCAGGGATGCCGCTCCCCAAGTGGCCGAGCTCCTGGCCCATGACTCTTCCACCGTTCGTCTGGCAGCCATAAGAGCTGCCGCAGACCTGAAGGTATCCGCGGTCGTCGGTGCGCTACCGGACGTCCTGTCGGATCCTGAACGAGAGGTCCGAATCGCCGCTGCGCGAGTTCTGGGGAATCTTCGCTATCTCCCTGCGGCTCCCTTCCTCAGGGAGGCCATCGAAGGAAAGGAGATTCGGCGAGCGGACATCTCGGAGCAGATCGCTTTCTTCGAGAGTTACGGACTCGTCCAGGATCCCGACGGGGTGCGGGTCCTCGGCAGCCTTCTGAACAGGCGAGGGTTTCTGGGCCGGAAGGAAACAGGAGAGATGCGGGCCTGCGCCGCTCTCGCACTTGGGAAGATGAATACCCCCGAGGCGACCGCAGCGCTGGAGAAAGCTCAGGGAGAGCAAGACCCGGTGGTCCGGAGTGCGGTGAATCGGGCGCTGAGGGGTGAGGGATGATCCGATGACTCGAAATGACCCTCGGCCCGTGAAGAGTTCGGCCCTTCTCCAGGAGCAGGGGCGGACCGTCCTTACCAAGTTCTATGCCGTTCTCCGCTCCCTCA
This sequence comes from Gemmatimonadota bacterium, assembly GCA_030618065.1. Classification (GTDB taxonomy): domain Bacteria; phylum Gemmatimonadota; class Gemmatimonadetes; order Longimicrobiales; family Gaopeijiaceae; genus JABDNZ01. The sequence goes on along the minus strand of JAUXEE010000018.1, from coordinate 7,864 downwards.
AGCTCTATCCTCTCGAAAACGCCGCAGTCCAGCAGGCCCTCGACGACCTCCACGACCTCGTTTCAGGACTCGTCGTGGAGGAGGGGGCCTTGGAGTTGAGGATCGTCGGGGACTTCTTTTTCTACAACGAAGTCCGCCTCCGCCTGGACCTCTCCAACTACTCCACCTTCGGGAGCTTCGCCAGGACGGTGTCGGACCATGGGTTGGGGGCGGTCGAAGTGCTTCCGGGCATCGACAGAGCCGAGTGGGCGCCCTTCCTCTCTCTCCTTCTCAGGGATCCCGACGAATCGGACCCCTATACAGCCTTCATGGACAGGATGGCGGGCGCTCCGATCCTCCACATTCAGCTGATGCCCGCCAGTGAAGTGAAGGAACCTGAGTTGGAGGAAGAGACACTCCACGCGGCCAAACGGACCTATTCTCAATCGGTCCATGTGGCGAAGGAGGCCTTCACCGACTTCCGGATGGGGAAAGCCGTCAACGTCCGGAAGGTGAAGAGAGCCGTTCAGGGAATCGTGGATCAGGTCTTGGCCAACGAACCCTCCATGATCACCATGACGACGCTGAGAGATTACGACGAATACACCTTCACCCATTGTGTGAATGTCTGCATCTTCAGCGTCATCATCGGTGAACGCCTCGGCCTCACGAAGCTTCAGCTATACGAATTGGGGTTGGGCGCCCTCTTCCACGATCTAGGGAAGAGCCGGATCGATCTGGACATCGTCAACAAGCCCGGGGGCCTGAACGAAGACGAGTGGTTCGAGGTTCAACAGCATCCAACCGAAGGGCTATTGTCGTTGTTCCACTTCCACGGCTTTCCCGATATGCCTTACCGGCAGATGCTCATGGCCTACGAGCATCACATGCGGGTCGACCTGGCCGGATACCCCAAGAATCGACGACCCCGGAAACCCACACTCTTCAGTCGCATCGTGGCTGTCGCCGACTCCTTTGACGCGGGAACCTCCGTTCGGAGCTATCAGTACGAGCCCAATCCGCCGGACCTGGTATTGGCGGAGATGCGTGACAACCCCAAACGGGGTCAAGATCCGCTTCTCGTGAAGGCCCTCATCAATGCCACGGGCGTATACCCGATTGGGACGCTGGTCATCCTGGACAGCATGGAAATGGCCGTGGTGGCCGGAGTGAACAAAGATCCGAACAAGCTCCATCAGCCGGTGGTGAAGGTGATCTCCGATTCCCTCGGAGTCCCCCTGTCCGACCCGGTGGCGCTGGACTTGTCGGAGGTGGATCCCGGCACAGGCACCCCTGTCCGGACCATCATCAAGACCACGGACCCAGAAAAATATGGGGTCCGGGTCAGCGACTATCTCATCTGACCTCTCGCCCAGCATTCATGGATTCACTCCCTCTTTCCATTCAGGATTGTTTTGCCCGCAGGAAGGCGGAAGGCCGTGGGGTTCTGATCCCCTACCTTACCGCCGGCTACCCTGATGCCGAGACGTCACTCGATCTCATGGGGACCCTCGCCGCGTCGGGGGCCGACATCCTGGAGCTGGGGATTCCCTTTAGCGACCCTCTGGCCGACGGGCCCACGATTCAGCGCTCCTCCTTCAGGGCCCTTCATGAGGGCATGACGGTTCACGGTGCATTGGAGCTTCTTCGCCGGTTCAAGACGGACCATGATCTTCCGGTGGTTCTCTTCACCTATTTGAACCCGATCCTTCAGTACGGGATAGGTGAGTTCCTTTCCCTGGCCGCGGAAGGGGGGGCTCAGGGCCTCCTCCTGACGGATCTCCCCACCGGGGCCGATCCTGAGTTGGAGAGTCAGATCATCGCCTCCGACCTGGATCTGATTCGCCTCCTCGCTCCCACCACCCCTCGTAGCCGTGTCATAGCCGTGGCAGAGGGGGGCAGCGGCTTCCTCTACTACATTTCCCGGACCGGTGTTACGGGTGCCCGGCAGGAGTTGAGGGCGGATTTGGGCAGGGAGGTAGCGGCGATCCGGGAGGTGGTGGACCTCCCCATCGCCGTGGGATTCGGAATCTCCACCCCGGAGCAAGCTTCATTGGTGGCCGGGGTGTCGGAAGGAGTGGTGGTAGGGAGCGCTCTCATCGACGCCCTGGACCAGGGAGGAGTGGGGGGCGCCGGGGCCTTTCTCCAGGGGCTACGGGAAGGCATGGACGACTCTCGGTCCGGCCCATGAAGAGCGTTCCGTCACTCTTCCCAGGTCAGCCGCCCCGGTAACTCTGGATCCGGCTCGACAAAGAGGGTTTGGATCCTGTCGGGAATCACGGTGCCCGGCGGGGCCTTCCTCCCTTTCCGAACGTGCTTTTTCCGAGTCCAATCCACCGGGACGACCCCCGCGCCTCGGGCCCGGGAGTGGAGGGCGGCGAGGATGGCTGCTTCCGTCAGATCCCTCGCCGGTGGGGCTTCTTTGTTGGGCCACCGAAGAACGACGTGGGCGCCGGCCGAATCTCTGGCGTGTAGCCAAACGTCCTCCGGGCGAGCGTGCCGAAAGGTGAGGGCATCGTTATCTCCAGAGCCACGGCCCACTCGAATCTCCAGCCCGCCCGAGCTTCGAAACCTCTTGTAGGGGAGACGCATATCCTCTTCCTTGGCGTCCCCTCTCCTTCGCCCGGCGGCGGCCGGAAGATGTGTGCGGACCTCTCCCGGCGATATCTCGCCGGCCAGAAGGCGCTCTCTGAGGAGGTTCAACTTCTCCATCTGTGCTTCGGCTTTTTTCAGGAGAGGGGGGAGCCGTTTCAGGGCCCGCTCCTGCCGGGCGGCCTCCTGATACATGGCTTCGGCGTTCTCTTGAGGGCTCAAAGATGGGTCCAGGGAAAGGGTCACTTCCTCCCCGTGAAAGCCCGTCAGAGTGATCTGTGCCCTTCCCTTTCTTGCCTCCCCGAGGTGGGCCAGCAGGAGGTTGGCCCTCTCCCGGGTTTCCTCCGGATCGGTGGCGTGGGTCATCTCGCGTTCGATGCCCCGTACCCGTCCCCGTGCCCGATGAAGGGCTCGATCCAAGCCATCCAAGACCCTCGCGACGGAGCCGTCCGCACCCGATTCCCCCTCCGAAGCTGCCTTCATAGCCTCTAGAATCGTAGGAAGTTCCTGAATGGTAAAACCAGGTAATACAATAGGGTATGGCTGTTGACCTCTCGTGGTTTCTAGTATGCATGGCTGGAGAGGATCCAGGGCTCGAAGCCGGAGCCAAAGGTGATACCCGGCTTCCCCTCGAGCGCTGGGTGGTTCGCCTTCGCCTCCCTCATTGAAGAGGGCCGGGAGATTCAGGGGGGAGGCGAAGGCGACCCTTTCGAGGACGGCCCTTCGGGCTCCCTCGTCATCAGGGCTCTCGATCAACTCTCCCCACTCTTCCGCGGTCAGGGCTCTTTCCAGCCCCCGTCTCCCCGGAGGAGCCGGCGGTTCGTAAACGGCCCCGATCGCCAGCGTTCGGCTTTTGGATCGCCGGGTCCAGAGGAGGTGCCGGATCCGCTCGTCATGGCCCTCCACCAGCAGTGCGTTCCACTGATTTGTCATGAGTTCTACGATGACCTGGACCGATCGGCCATGCCCTCGAACCTTCCGGAAGTGAAAGCGGAGGAGGCGCTCGTCGGGGCCGGCCTCCACCCTCACCAGCTTTGCCGAAAGAGGCCTGGAATCCTCCGGGGGTTCCAAGGGTGGGTGCAACGTCACCCACCCGGCCCGGGGGTGCAGGGACCAGCGGAGGGTCTCCGACCGGAAAAAGAGGACCAGTTCCCGGTCGTCCCAGTGGAAGGTATGAGCCCGGAGGCGGGCCCCGCCCAAACGGGCGTTGAGCTCTTTGGCCACGGCGGCCGTAAGGGGGGCGTCCCAGATCATCGGCATGGGCCGGAAGGTAGGCGGGAGGATCGGTGGAGGCGAGGTGGGGTAGGGGAAGAGGAGAGAGGTTTGACACCCTTCTCCGGGGTCCATTAGCTTGGGACCCCACCCTCTCCAAGAGGGTTTGCGCCAATATTTTGGGCCAATCAGATGGAGTCTCCCTTGTCCACCGAAACCCAAGTGCGACAGCCCCGCGGTTCCGTCCCCAGATTCCTGGAAATGAAGAGGGATGGAGAGAAGATCGTGGCGCTCACGGCCTACGATGTTCTCTTTGCCGGCCTGGTGGAGGATGCTCGGGTCGATCTCATCCTCATCGGCGATTCCCTGGGTCAGGTGGTCCTCGGCTACTCATCCACCATTCCTGTCACCATGGATGAGATGATTCACCACGGAAAGGCCGTTCGAAGGGGTGCGCCCGAGACCTTTCTGGTGCTGGATATGCCATTCCTCTCCTATCAGGTCTCTGCGGAGGACGCTCTCAGAAACGCTGGTCGAGTGCTGAAGGAAACCGGTGTCCAGGCCGTGAAGCTGGAGGGTGGAACGGCGGCCACCTGCAAGACGGTGGAGACGCTGATCCGGGCCGGAATCCCCGTCATGGGTCACCTGGGTCTGACCCCACAGTCCGTCCACGCACTGGGAGGGTACCGGGTCCAGGGGCGGGAAAAAGTTGCGGCGGAACGTCTTCGGGCCCAGGCCCAGGCCCTGGAAGAGGCCGGCTGTTTTGGACTCGTCCTGGAGTTGATTCCTGCGGAGTTGGCCGGGGAAATCTCCCGCAGCCTGACCATTCCGACCATCGGCATCGGCGCCGGCCCCGAATGTGATGGTCAGGTTCTGGTGCTCTATGACGCCCTGGGCCTGAATCCCGGTTTCCGGCCCAAGTTCCTGAAACGGTTCGGGGAGCTGGACGCCGAGGTCCGGAAGGCCTTGGGGGCATACGTCAGCGAAGTTCGGGAGGGGAGGTACCCCGGACCCGAGCACAGCTTTTCCAGGGACCCGTGATCCTCTCTCCCACTCGCCAGATTCTATCGGAGTCTCTGAGGCCCATCCGGGCGGAGGGGCTCCTCTTGGGCCTTGTCCCCACCATGGGGTACATCCATGAGGGTCACCTCTCCCTGGTGGACCTGGCCCGTGAGAGGTCGGAGTTCCTGGCGGTATCCATCTTTGTGAACCCCCTGCAGTTCGGTCCGGGGGAGGACCTGAGCCGTTACCCTCGGGAACTGGACAGGGACCTGACCCTCCTCCGGGACCGGGGGGCCGACTTGGTTTTCTTCCCGTCCGTCGAGGAGATGTATCCCGACGGCGCACTCCAGGTGGTGGTGGATCCGGGTCCCATGAGCCAGCGACTCTGCGGAGTGCACCGCCCTGGGCACTTCGGAGGAGTTCTCACGGTGGTGGCCCGCCTCTTCGGCCTCTTCCGACCCCAGATCGCCCTTTTCGGCCAAAAAGACTACCAACAGGCCGTTCTCGTCCGGAGGATGGTGCGGGATCTGGAGATGGGAGTTGAAGTGGTCCTAGGGCCCATCGTCCGTGAGGAAGATGGGTTGGCCCTCAGCTCACGAAACGTGTTCCTCTCCAGAGATGAGCGGGCTGACGCTTTGGGGCTGAGGCGGGGCCTTCAGGAAGTCCAGAGGGCCTTCGAAGAGGGAAACCGATCCGGCCAGGAGCTGGGACGGGTCCTTTTCCGGGAGGTGGAGAAACACCCTCTTCTCCAGCTCCAGTATGGGGAGATCGTGCACCCGGATAGCTTGGAGCCCCTGGAAACTGTCGTCCCAGGGGCGGTGGCGGCCGTCGCGGCCCACTGCGGAGGTACCCGCCTCATCGACAATCACATTCTGAAAGGTTGAGAGCTTTGGTCGCTCCGTCTCCTCTTTCAGGCCACTCTCTACACCCTCTCGTCGTGGACGCCGCTCGTGGGGCCCTCCCGGTTTGGGCGAAAGCGGGAGAGGACAGGATGGATCATATGGCTCGGGTAGCGGGTCTTCTGGGAGATTGGGCCCAAGCCCGGGGGGAGTCGTCCCACGATGCGGCCCGTTGGGTAGCCGCCGGGTTCCTTCACGACGCTCTCAGAGACGAAGACCCCGAGAAGCTCAGACGCCAGGTGGATCCGCCCTTCAAGGATCTTCCGGGGAAGGTCCTCCATGGTCCGGGAGTGGCTCGGCGCCTCCGGGATGGCGGAGTGGAGGATGTGGAGTTCCTTCATGCGATTTCGTACCATACGCTGGGGTCGGCCGGCTTCGGTACTCTCGGATTCGCCCTTTACGCAGCCGACTTTTTGGAGCCCGGAAGGAGGGTCAGAGAGGAATGGAGGGCAGATCTCAGGCAGAGGGCGGCTGAAGAGCTCCATGAGGTCGTCAAGGAGATCCTCTCGGCCCGAATCGGGTATCTTCTGGAAAGGGGGCGACCCCTTCACCCGGAAACCCTAGGATTCTGGAACCGGCTATCGGAGGGTCAACCGTGGGCCAGCGCTTCGGAGTATTGAGGATGCTTTGCAGAAGTGGGGTGTGTGGCGGGCCCCACTCGGGCAGAGCCTCCTTCGTCCTCATTCTCGTGCTCTCGGGGGTGGGGATCTTACTAGGGTTTTCCCTGACCCAATGGGGCCGTGAGACCCCGGAGGTGGGGCCTCCTTCGTCCATTCCAGGGGATCGAGGCAGGGTGAGAGTCGAAGTGTTGAATGGGGGTGGAGTCGCAGGAGTAGCGTGGGACGCCACCCAGGCCCTCCGGGACAGGGGCTTCGATGTGGTACTTTACGGGAATGCCGGAACCTATTCCGACGATCCTTCCGTAGTGATGGATCGAGTCGGGGAGCTGGAGACAGCGAGGTCGGTGGCTGATGCTCTGGGGATTCCCCAGCTTCGATCCGAGCCGGATTCGACTCTCTTTGTGGATGTCACGGTTCGCCTCGGTCCCGATTGGACCGGCCTTCAACCAATGGCGGAGGACGACCGAGAGTCTGCCCGGTGGTGGAATCTCCGACGCTTCTTCCACTGAAGCGACACACTCACGATTCAAAAACCTCATAGGGCCATAAAGAATGGCAAAGAAGAGCCGTCGGAAGCAGAACAGCGGGGATAGGGGAAGGGGCCCGAAAAGGTCGGGAGGGGAGGCCGAAGCGAAGGAGAGAAGTGGAAAGAACGGGGAGAAGAAGGGCGAGAATGCCCTTGTGGAATGGACGAAATCCCTCCTCGTCGCCCTTGTCCTCTTCTTCTTCATCAGGAGTTTCCTCATCCACACCTTCGTCATCATCTCCGGGTCCATGGAGGAAACCCTCCTGGTTGGGGATCTCCTTCTGGTCAATCGGGCCGCGGTTGGAAGTCAGATTCCGGGTACATCCTGGCGGATTCCCGGATACTCCCGGGTGGAGAGAGGGGATATTCTCGTTTTCGACCCCCCCCATGAAGATGATCTTATGTTGGTCAAGCGCCTCATAGGCCTCCCTGGCGACACCCTCGAGATGCGAGATAAGCTTCTTTTCATTAATGGGGAAGCGCTGGATGAACCGTATGTCCGGCACGTCGACTCGAGGGATGACGTCCACCCGTGGATGTCCTGGCAGGAGGAATTTGCCATTATAGACGAGCCCAACGGGGACTACTCTCCAACCCGGGACAATTGGGGGCCCCTGGTCATCCCTCCGGATCGGTACTTCATGATGGGAGACAATAGGGATACGAGTCTGGACAGTCGGTATTGGGGGTTACTGGAGGGCTGGCGCTTCGAGGGGCGGGCAGTCCTGACCTACTTCTCCTATAACAAGCTGTCTTTGCGACCCTTCCCCTGGCTCAGGGAGATTCGGTGGAGCCGAATCGGGGACCTGATCCAGTAATGGCGTTCGCCCTGAGTTGACCACAGGCTGCGTCGATGTCTCTGCCCCGGGGCTCCCGGACGGCCACGGATACTCCCCGATCCTCCAGAACCTTCGCGAACATTCGAACCCGATCGGGTGAACTGGGCCGCCAATCCTGGTAGGGTATGGGGTTGAAGGGAATGAGGTTCACGAAAGCCTGGAGGCCAAATGCCAACTCCGCCAGTTGGGGGGCTA
>JAUXEE010000135.1 GCA_030618065.1 Gemmatimonadota bacterium | reverse complement strand
TGACCTCCGAGACCACCATTCTTCTAGCCTCGGCTCTTTCCATCGGGTTTTTTCATACTCTGTTGGGGCCGGATCACTATTTGCCCTTCGTGGCCATGGCCCGGGTGGGGGAGTGGTCCCGTAGAAAAACCCTGCTGGTCACGGCTCTTTGCGGGTTCGGCCACGTGGCTGGTTCGGTGGTGCTGGGGATGGTGGGGATCGCTTTCGGACTCTCCATCTCCAGACTGGAGGCATTCGAGTCGTCCAGAGGCTCCTGGGCCGCGTGGGGTCTCATCCTCTTCGGGCTCCTCTACACGATCTGGGGGGTCCGACGGGCCCTCAGAGGACGAAAGCACTCCCACGTGCATGCCCATGCCGACGGAACGCTCCACCTTCATGAACATGCCCATGCCAGGGAGCATCTCCATCCCCATCCGGCCGAGTCCGGGTCCAAGATGACCCCCTGGGTGCTCTTTGTGATCTTCCTTCTGGGGCCCTGTGAAGCCCTCATCCCCCTCCTCATGTTTCCCGCCGCCACCGAGAGTTGGACCTCCCTCTTCCTGGTGACCGGGACCTTCGGGGCCGCTACCATCGCAACCATGCTGGGATTGGTATTCGCCAGCCTGGAGGGGGTTCAGCGGATCTCCTTCCCCCGGGCCCAGCGGTACGGCCACGCCCTGGCTGGGGTCACCATTCTCCTTTGCGGTGTCGCCATCGAGTTCATCGGCTTGTGACGTCGCAGCACTGGTAAGGGCCCAGCCCATTCGTGAAAGCCGCCAGCGCATTCGTGAGGGCCGCCATCGCCCGCTTCGATGCAACCCCGAGCCCCATCGACACAATCCAACTTCTTGACACGTAAAGACGGGTGACGCTGCTGACACCCTGATCTTTCTTTTTCGAGGATAGGCCTTCATGGCGCTTCGGGACTGGCTCCGGGTCCGTCCCGAGGGCAGGCATATTCGCCGGGCCCTCGTCATTCTTTTTGCCGTCCCCATCCTCCTCATGGGCGGGGAGGCCCTCGTCCGTGCCCGCCTTCATCCCCTCTCGTCCGATGATGTCGCGACCCGGGTTTACGCCCGCCCCCTTTCCCTCTCTCGGGGAGATCACCCGAATCGCAGCGCCGTCCAGGACCATCTTCAACGTCTGGGATACCAAAGGGCTCGAGGCCAGGAGGTAGGAATCGGCGAATATTACTTCGGTTCCCGGGGTTGGATCATCGGCCGCCGACCCTTCCGTGGATCGGATGATCCCGTGCGGGCGGGTTTCGCCATTGTCCGCCTCGATTCCTCGGGGCGAATCTCTCGGATTGAGAATGAGGAGGGGAGACGGTTGACCCAGGTGGCCCTGGAGCCTGAACTCCTCGGGCGGATCACAGGAGGTTTTCTGGAAGACCGGCTTCCGGTGCTTCTGGAAGAGGTGCCGAAGCATCTCATCAAGGCAGTCCTCACGGTGGAGGACCAGCGGTTTTTCGAGCACGGCGGGTTGGACTACCGTCGGATCGCCGCAGCCTTCATGGTGAATTTCAGGGCGGGGCGTGTGGTGCAGGGGGGGAGCACCCTGACTCAGCAGTTGTCAAAGAACCTCTTTCTGAGTCCGAAGCGGTCCGTCATCCGGAAGGTCCGTGAGGCCATGATGGCCGTCACCCTGGAGGGCCGGCACACCAAGGAAGAGATCCTCCAGGCGTACCTGAACCATATCTATCTGGGGCAGGATGGGGCGGTGGCCATCCACGGTGTCGGCCGGGCTGCCCAACACTTTTTCGGGAAAGATGTGGCCACCCTCGGGTTGTCCGAGTCGGCCCTCCTGGTGGCCCTCATTCGGGCTCCGAGCCTCTACTCTCCCTTCCGGAATCCCGAGACCGCCCTTACCCGTCGGAATCTGGTTCTTCGGCTGATGCGGGACGAAGGGTTCATCTCCGACGGGGAGTATCGAGCAGCCTCGGACGCTCCCCTGGCCCTGAGGAAGAAGTCCCCGCCAATCCGGAGTGCCAGGTACTTCCTCGATTACGTAGCGAAGGATCTGGAAGCCCGGAGAGAGGCGGCCGGCTGCGAAGGCGGAAGGGCGGTGGTGACGACGTTGGATGCCGATCTCCAGAGAGCGGCGGAGAAAGCCGTCAGCGAAGGGATCGCCCGCCTGGAGAGAGATTTCGATTGGCTCAGGGAGGGGGAGGCCGGGGAGCCCCTCCAGGCTGCCCTCGTGGCCCTGGATCCGCGGACCGGAGAGATCCGGGCCATGGTGGGGGGGCGGGACTACGGTGCCTCTCAGTTCAACCGAGCGGCCCATGCTCGCAGGCAGCCTGGAAGTGCATTCAAACCGGTGGTGGCTCTGGCGGCACTGGCGCGGCCTGATGAGGGTTCAGGCCCCGACGACCTGAACCAGTCCGAACTCACCAACCAACCCCGATTCACCCTGGCCTCGGTTCTGGAGGACAAGCCCTTCCAGGTCGAGACGCCGGTCGGGGTGTGGCAGCCGGCGAACTACGACCGGAGCTTCAGGGGGACCGTGACGCTCAGGGATGCGTTGGAGCGCTCCTTGAATGTGCCCTTTGCCCGCCTGGGAATGGCGGTGGGCCCGGAGCGAATCGTGGAAACGGCCAAGAAGATGGGGATCGAGAGTCCCCTCAATCCGTATCCCAGCCTCGCCCTCGGTGCTTCCGAGGTCTCTCCCCTCGAGCTGACCCGGGCGTTCGGAGTGTTGGCTGCGGGAGGGTTCCGGCCCGAGCTCCAGAGCATCCATGGCGCCCAGGTGGTGGGGCGACAGGCCTACGACCCAGCCGAGACCTACCTGGTGACCTCGGCGTTACGGGGCGCCGTGGAGAGGGGCACCGGAAGGGGAATCCGGGACCGGGGCTTTTATGGGGACGTGGCCGCAAAATCCGGGACCACCAACGACTTTCGGGACGGGTGGTTCATCGGGTACACCCCCACTATCGTGGTGGGTGTCTGGGTGGGCTTCGATCATGGGAAGCGCCTGGAGCTCCCGGGTGCGGGAGTCGCCCTCCCCATTTTTACCGATTTTATGAGGGAAGCCCTGAGTTCCACCGGCCGCTCCGGGCCCTGGGGTAGTGACGGGTTCTCCTACCCTTCGGGGCTGGAAATGGTGGATGTGGATCCCTCCACCGGGCTCAGAGGCGGATGGGGATGTCGGGGCGAGCCCGAGTTCTTCCTCCGAGGAACGGCCCCCGAGGAGAACTGCGGCGGATTCCGGGTGGGTGACGGATTACGGGTAGGTGACGGATTCCGGATCGACGCCCAGACCCTCAGGCTCCTCCTGGAGCGGGGCGGTGACGAAGTGTCCCGGCTGATCCGGCGCCTTCTTCAGGGGGAGGGACGGAACTAAAAGGCCCATCGGAAAGGAAGGCGCGGCCTCATCCGCCTCCGAAAGAGAGCCCGAAAGCTCCGGCCACACCGTCTCCTACCTCCCCGGTCTGATACATGGCCGAGAATCCCAGATGGATGGGGCCCAAGATCAGGCCCAATCCGCCGCCCAGTTGAAATCCATTTGTGATGACGGCAAATCCGGCTCGAAGGGGAACCGAAGGATTCGGTAGGTACTCCATCCCCACCCCGACGTGGGTCTTGGGGCCCGTAACCAATCCGTCTCCCGCTCGCTGCCGAAACTCGGCGGTGACGGTCAGCTTCTCGAAGGCGTCGTAGGCGCCTCCTAGGACCACCACGGGTTTGAAGGTCAGGTCCTTCACTTTTTCCTGGAGGGATGAGGGGGCCTCCGTCGCCGGACGTTTGCCCAAGTCCGTGTCATTGGTGTCCTCGTCAAAGACCGCCTCGCCAGGTCTGTACACCAGATCTTCCAGGTTCCACTTGAAGGTGTGGATCAGATTCTGGATGACGGCTGCCGCAGCCCAGGGTCCACGCTCCCACGCGACGCCAACATCCACCCCCAAACCCGATCCCTGGCTCCAATTCCGCCAGTCGCCTTCGGAGTGAATGACGGGAAAGCTCATGTCGATCTCGAGGGGATCACTTTGGGCGAGAGTTCCCTCATCCTCCGCGAAGGCCAGCACATGTCCCCAGGATTGCTTCAGGGTAGCCCCGATGCTGAGGCCCTGCTCGACGCCGGGCACCCACCTCCTGGAGATGGGGAAGCCGGCGGAAACCCCCAAGGTCGTGACTGCGTAACCATTCATCCCAGAGCCCTGGAGATCGAAGTTTCCTGGTTCGCCGGTCCGGCCCGCGTTCCCGAAGAAGAGTAACTCCGCAGCCGCGTCATTCAGATCAGTATGACCGGAGGCAATGGTGGACAGTTGAAGTCCGAAGTTGCTCCAACTGAAGCTGAATGCCGTCATCTCCAGCGTTCCCGAGCCGGTTTGGCCCCCGGCGGCGGCGATTTGTTGGAGCCAATCCTCCTTCACCGGACTCGGTATGACCACTCCCTCATAGTCCATCAGGTCGGAGAAGGTCAGGGGATCAAGAGACTGGGTCATCTTCACCGGGAAGATGGCCAAGGTGATTCCCGAGGTCTCCGGCATTCCCAGGCCGGCCGGGTTGAGCCCCACGGCCGCAAACCCCCGAGCCAGGGCGGTGTAGTTGTTCGCCATTCCGAGCGTGGCCGGACTGGCGCCGGGTAGCTGTCCGGAGGAGGGCTGAGCCCAGAGGAGCACGGCCAGGAGCACTCCGAACGCCGATCCGATCTTCGCGTCTCTCATGGTGTGTCCTTTCCTCATCCGATCAGGATTACCAGGTCCAACCTGGCATCGATTATCATGGTTTGCCCCGGGGCAAGAGTGACGACTCCCGCATCCTGGTCCACTGTCCCTTGGCCCGACATGATCACATTGGGCTCACCCAGGAAGGATTGGAGCTCGGCTTGGCTGAACTCCACCTCGACGGCGGAAGTGGGGGTAGCTGGAATCGGTACGATCAAGACCACCGGCGCGTCCATGGTGGGGCCGTCGATGGTGAGGGTCAGAATCGCCCCCATCGACCAGGGATTCACGATCTCCAACTCGAAGGAGCCCGCCTTTATCCGCTCCACCATGTCCTCGCCCATATCCCCCACATCCAGGTCGGTCACCCCGAGGCCGAATACCATGCCCCCCATGGAGATTTCGGCCGATTCAGCCTCCAGGACCTCGGGGGTGACGCTAACCTCGATCTCATCATTGATCCGGATCGGGACCCAATTACCCGGTTCGGGACCTCCGGCAGGGGAGTCGACGCTCACGGTCACGGATAGGGAAGAGCCGATGGACCCCGAGTACTCAAGCTCCCGGGAGATACTGGTTCCCGGGCCGAAGCTGGTGTCTTCCCCGTCAATGACCACTTCGTCCAGAACGGGACCTCCCGGGCCTCCGTCCCGCAAAGTGAGGATGACGGATCCCCTTTCCCCCCCTGGAGGCCTCAGAGGGTCGAACCCGAACCCGTTGCGGGCCTCCACCGAAACCCGACCCTCCTGGACCTGGGCCGACTCCACGTCATCGGGGAGAGAGACGCTCTCGTGGAAGTCCCCGGCGAACGCTGGCTTGGGAACGGTGAGACCGTCCAGGGCCAGGCAGGCCGCACATAGATCTCCCAGGGTTTCCTCGAAGAAAATGGGATCCATCCGGAGGGTGAAGGCCGAAGAGTCTTCGGTCAGGTCTACGTCATCGGGCAGGAATTCCCCCACTTCTACCGATGTCCCGGACATGGGGAGAATCCATTCCTGCTCCAGTTTGGGAGTGGCGGTGGGGATGTCACATGCCCATAGGGCCCCCATGACCGCGAGGAGCGTGATCCTCCCTCCCATTCTCTCGAGCGACTTCATCAGGTGTTCCCTTGGGTAGTCGATGCGCAAGGTGCTCCCTATGAACGCTACTCAAACTGCCTCTGCCGGGTCAACGAAGGCGTTCCGGGTCAACGAGAGCGTTAAGGACCAGAAGGCCTAAACCTCGCGCAGAATCGGCCGGGTGAGGCAGGTTGGACCCCCTTCTCCCGGGGCGCTGATCTCCTCTCCACGGTAGGTGTGGACCTCCACCCCAGAGCCTTGTAGCCGCGCCTGGGTCTCCGGGTTCCCTTCCAACATGACGCATACCCCGGGTGCGACCGTGAGAACGTTACATCCCATGGTAGTGAACTCTTCCTCGGGAACCTCTACCAGGGAAATGCCTCGAGAGAGGAGGAATTCACGGAAGGGGACAGGAAGGAGGGGAGAGTACACCAGAACCAGCCTCAAGTCGATGGGGCTGATAATGGACATGAGATGAAAGACGTCCGACGGACCTTTCC
>JAUXEE010000052.1 GCA_030618065.1 Gemmatimonadota bacterium | reverse complement strand
TGGCGGACTCCGATCTGAACCAGACCCTCCGGCAGGGCAGCCGGAGCATCGCCGGAGACCGCTCCCGACGGTGGATGCGGAGCGGGCTGGTGGTGGCCGAGGTGGGCCTGGCCGTGGTGTTGCTGGTGGGGTCCGGACTCCTGATCCGGAGCTTCTCCAGCCTTCGGGGTGAGGATCCCGGCTTTCTCACGGAGGATCGCCTGGTGTTCTCCACACCCCTACACGATGCGAGGTATCCGACGCTGGAAGAGGTCGGGGCGTTCGGGGACGCTGCGTTGGCTCGTCTGGAGGCGGTGCCCGGCGTCGAGTCGGTGGCTTTGAGCAGCCTGATCCCCATCAGCGGAGTCGATGAAATCTGGGGCATTTTTCTGGAGGGCAGGCCTTATTCCGGTCCCCAGGACGACATCAGCGCCCTCTTCTACCGGGTGAGTCCGGGGTATTTCGAAACCATGGGAATCCCAATCTTATCGGGCCGCGGGCTCACCACCCTGGACCGGGGGCAGGGGCACCTGGTGATCGTGGTGAGCGAGTCCTTCGCTGAGCAGCACTACCCGGGGGAGAACCCTCTTGGAAAACGGCTCCGGTTCGGCCAGGACGACGATGACCCGTGGGTCGAAATCGTGGGTGTGGTCGGTGAGGTCCAGCACTACCGCCTGGGTGAAACGTCCATGGCCCAGGCCTACATACCCTTTGCTCAGAGGCCCACGAATAACGTGAGATGGGTCGTCAAAACCGGTATTCCACCCCTGAGCCTGGTGGACGGGATCCGGGAGGCCATCGAAACCGTAGACCCAGACCAACCCTTGTTCGGGATCATGGCGGCCGACGCCATGATCTCCGACGCCATCTCCATGCCCCGCTTCCGGACCCTGCTCATGACTGGCTTCGGGCTCACGGCTCTCCTCCTGGCGGTAGTGGGACTGTATGGGGTGATGGCTTACAGCGTGTCCCAGCGCTCGAAGGAGATCGGCGTGAGGATGGCGCTGGGTGCTTCCCGTAGCTCCGTCCTTGGCCTCGTCTTCCGGGAGGGACTCCCTCTTGTGGGGGTGGGCCTCGCCGCAGGGCTGGTGGGTGCCTTCGCCCTGAGCCGGATTCTGGGATCCATGCTCTTCGGGGTCGGGGCCCGGGATCCCAGGGTGTTCGCGGCGGTGCCCCTGGTTCTCCTGGCGGTGGCCGTGACGGCAATGCTGGTACCGGCGCGGCGAGCGACCCGGGTGGATCCCGTGAAAACTCTGGGTGAGGAGTAAGGGCTGCCCTGGGACCCCTCAACCCGGTAGAGCCTGTCAACCCGAATTCCCGGCCAGCTACAGGCGTCCCTGGAATCTGAGATCTGGCAGGGAGGACCCGGGCGCTTCATCTTTAGGGTCATGGTCGACCTGGTGATCCGTCTTCAGAACGCGCTGGGAAAGCGTTATTCGATCGAACGTGAGATCGGTAGCGGTGGGGCGGGAATCGTTTTCCTTGCCGAAGACGTGAAGCACGCTCGAAAGGTCGCCCTCAAGGTCCTGCGGCCGGAAATTGGCCAATCCATCGGTGCCGAGCGGTTCCTGCAGGAGATCCGCATCGCGGCGCAACTCAGCCATCCGAACATCCTCTCCCTCATCGACTCTGGGGAGGAGGACGGCCTTCTCTACTACGTGATGTTCTATGTGGCAGGGGAATCGCTCCGGGACCGCCTGATCCGGGAGAAGCAGCTTCCTGTCATGGAGGCCGTCCGCCTGGCCAGGGAAGCGGCGGAGGCCCTGGGCCACGCGCATTCCGCCGGCGTTATCCATCGAGACGTCAAACCGGAGAACATCCTCATCGAGGCGGGTCACGCTCTGGTCTGCGATTTTGGCATCGCAAGAGCGATTGGGGAAGCAGGGCGCGGCGGGCTCACCCAGACGGGACTGGCCATAGGCACTCCGGCCTATATGAGCCCGGAGCAGGCCACCGCGGAGGAGGTCGATACCCGGTCCGATATCTACAGCCTCGGATGTGTACTCTACGAGATGCTGGCCGGGAGCCCGCCGTACTACGCTGCAACTCCTCAGGGCATCCTTGCCCGTAAAGCTGTCGAGCCCCTGCCTGACGTGCGGGTGGTGCGCGACACGGTACCGGACCATGTGGAGGCGGCTCTCAGGGGTGCTCTGGGAAAGGTGCCGGCGGACCGGTTTGAGACGGCGGAGGAGTTTGCGAGAGCGCTGGAAGGGGATCAGGATGCTCTCCCGCCGTCTTTGGGGTCGCAGGCGTCACCGGGCTGGGGCCGGCGCCTGGCACTGATCGGAGGGACCGCTGCGGTGGTGGCCGCGGGCATGCTTGGCTTCTTCGCAATGAGAAAGAGCGCTCCACCCGCTTCGCTCCGAACGACCTTCGACCAACTGACGGCTCAACCGGGGGTCGAGGACTCTCCAAGCCTGTCTCCAGACGGGATGTGGGTGGTCTACGCTGGGGAGGGAACGGGCCATCGAGACATCTTCCTTCGGAGCGTGGGTGGGCAACTGCCCATCAACCTCACGGAGAACTCCGGGGCCGAAGACCATTCGCCGGCGTTCTCCCCCAGCGGGGAGCAGATCGCTTTTCGCTCGGTTCGGCAGGGGGGTGGCCTCTTCGTCATGGGCCGCACCGGCGAGGCGGTTCGCAGAGTTGCCTCCGCTGGGTTCAATCCAGCTTGGTCTCCGGATGAGACACGCCTCGTCTACGCGACCGAACACGTCGGGCTGTTTCCCCTCAATTGGGAGGGCCGTAGCGAAATCTGGATCGCCGACGTCGCCACGGGCGAGACCCAGCGCATCAACGATGGGGACGCCGTGCAACCGACCTGGTCCCCCGACGGAAGATGGATCGCCTTCACCGCGAGGATGGGGAACCGTACGCAGATGGACATCTGGATCATGTCTGTAGATGGTGGCGAGTCCTCCACGGTGACCTCCGACATTCCCACGGACTGGAGCCCCACCTGGTCGCCGGACGGCGGGTACATCTACTTCTCCAGCGACCGCGGCGGCAGTATGAACCTCTGGCGCATTCCGATGGACCAGAGCAAGGGACTGCCCACTGGAGAAGCAGAGCCGGTTACGACTCCTGCCACCTTCGTGGCGCACCCCACTATCTCGGGCGATGGGAGGAGCGTCGCCTACAGTCACGTGCTCATGACCCAGAACATCGAGAAGGCCACCCTCGACCCAAGCACCGGCCTGATGAGCGATCCCGTGCCCCTCACGTCGGGGTCTCGCCAATGGTCGTCCCCCGATCCGTCGCCAGACGGCACGTCGGTGGCTTTTTACTCCAGAGACCTGCCCGAGGGTGATCTCTATATCATCCGCGAAGATGGCACCGGCCTTCGCATGGTGACGGGAGACTCCGCCATGGACCGGGTTCCGCGGTGGTCTCCCGACGGTACCCGGCTGGCCTACTTTTCGAATCGCAGCGGGGAATTGGAACTCTGGGTGATCGGCGCCGATGGGAGTGGGAACGAGAAACTCACAAACACGCCCAGTAGCTGGGGTGCATGGGCGCCCGACGGATCACGTATCGCCGTCAACGGGATCTCCGATGCGAAATCTGGACAGCCATGGGTGTTCCTCTTCGATCCGGTGCGTGCCTGGGAGGAGCAAAAAGTGGAAGTCCTTCCCCCAGCAGACTCCTCGATGGCGCCTTTCAAGGTGAACGACTGGTCACCGGACGGGCGCCGGTTGGCCGGGATGACCTCTACGTCAGACATCGGTGTCCTGATCCACGACCTGGTATCGGGCTCCTACGAGCGGCTGACGGACTTCGGTCAGTGGCCGGTATGGCTCGCGGACAGTCGCCGCCTGCTCTTTGTTTCCGGAGGGAGCACCTTCTACCTGATCGACAGCCAGTCGAAGGAGATCCGCGAGGTCTTCTCCGGGGTGCGGGACGTCTACGGCCCACCCCGGGTCACGCGTGACGGGCGGGGAGTCGTCTTCTCCCGTCGGGTGACGGAAGGGGATATCTGGCTCGTATCGTTTCAGTGACTCTCCCGAGCCGGCGATATGTCCGGCACCATGCCGGTGGCCTTTGTGACGAAGGCCCAGACAGTACCTGATAGGGAACCTGAATCCTTGCCCGTGTCATAACCGCATCCCATTCTTCTCTTTGTTGGCTGGTTGGGCTGATCCATCCCCCCCAAGGGATCATGCGTGATGGAGAACGAGGAAAGCCTCAGGGCTGCCCTCGCCGATCGTTACATCATAGAACGTGAGATCGGTGTCGGCGGCATGGCCACGGTCTACTTGGCCAGGGATCTGAAACATGACCGGCAAGTTGCGGTCAAAGTCCTCGATCCCGAGTTAGCCCAATCCCTTGGTGCTGAACGGTTCCTCCGGGAGATCAAGACCGCCGCCAACCTCGCCCACCCCCACATCCTCCCCCTGCATGACTCGGGGGAGGCCGACGGATTCCTCTATTACGTCATGCCGTATGTGAAGGGGGAGTCCCTCCGAGCCAGGCTCACATCGGAGAAACAACTTCCCGTCGAGGATGCCGTTAATATCGCCCGGGAGATTGCCGATGCCCTGGCCTATGCCCACAAAGAAGGCGTCGTCCACCGGGATGTGAAACCAGCCAACATCATGCTGGAAGAAGGGCATGCTGTCCTAGCCGATTTCGGTGTGGCCCATGCCGTGGCCGAAGCGAGCGGAGACCGCATCACACGGACTGGAACCTCACTGGGCACGCCGTCTTACATGAGTCCTGAGCAAGCGTCGGGTGCGGAGGCTTTGGATGGGCGAAGCGACGTTTACTCTCTCGGTTGCGTGCTCTTTGAACTGCTCGCCGGGGAACCACCGTTTACGGGTCCGACGCCTGCGGCCATTCTGGCCCGGCAGGTTCACGGGCGTTTGCCCTCGCTGGCGGTCGTACGGCCGAACCTTCCGAAAGGGCTGGTGAAGGCGGTAGAGAAGGCCCTCGCCAAGGTGCCGGCGGACCGACACCAGACCGCGTCCGAGTTCATCCATACCATCGAACAGGGGCCGACGGGGGACGTCAGCGTTGCCCGTCCGCGTGCACGCATCGGCCCTGGTCGACTCCTGGCGGCGGCAGGTCTGATTTTGGTGGCTCTCTTCTGGGCTAACAAAATCATCGACGCGTGGACCGACGAGGGACCCCCGCAGCCGGGGACGCTCGCCCGGATCGCAGTGACATACTTCGACGTTCACAGCGAAGATCCGGCCCTCAAGGATCTGGGGAACGCCCTCACCGACTATGTGGTGGACGCATTGGTTCAACTCGGGACCCTCGATGTCCTTCCGCAAAATGCCATGAAGCCATACAAGGGCGTCGGCCTCCCGACCGAGGCCATCGAGGAGCTTGGCATCGACGCCTATGTGGAAGGCGCGGTCATGGGTACGCCGGATCGTGTCAGCGTCAGTGTTCAGCTCATCGACGCCTATGACCTGAGCCACATCGCCAGTGATGTCGTGGAGGGCAATGTGGACGCTCCCTTTCCCATCCTGGAAGAGCTGGCAGGAGAGATATCTGGATTGCTCAGGGAGTGGTTGGGGGTCCGGATGGAGATGATGGAGCTCCAAGCCGGTACGGAGAGTGGAGCGGCATGGAATCTGGTGCAGCAAGGCGGACGGCGGCTGGACGATGCGATTCAGCTGGGAGCCTCCGGAGACACAGCTGCCGCAGGAAGAGCCCTCGAGGAAGCCGACAAGATCCTGGAGAGGGCCGAGTCCGAAGATCCTTCTTTTATCACGCCTATTGTCGATCGAGGATGGATCGCTGCCGAACGAGCGCTCCTGGGGACCTCCCAGGCGAAGTTCGATCCGATCTGGACCCGGGTGGGAATCGGCCACGCAGAGCGGGCGTTGGGGAAGGACCCGGATCATCCCAGAGCCCTTGAGCTTCGCGGGATCCTTCTGGACTACCTGGCGTCGGAGGCGGCGAGTGAGGAAGAGGCCGATTCGCTTCTTTCGGAAGCCGAGGAAGATCTCCGCAGGGCGACGGAGTTGGACGAATCCCGCTGCCAAGCCTATGCTCGCCTCAGCCGGATCTATAAGGACCAGGGGCGTAGTGCAGAGGCCAAACTGGCCGCCATGAGGGCTTATGAGGCAGACCCGTACCAGCTCGATGCCGTGGTTGTCCTTTTCAGGCTCTGCAGCTCCTCCCTGGAACTACAGGAGTGGACGGAGGTGACCCGGTGGTGTGGAGAGGGGAGGGACAGGTTCCCGGACCGACCGAGCTTCGCTTCGGCCGAGTTGGCGGCTCTTGCCGGCCCCCGTGGCCCTGTAGCAGACCCGGACCGGGCCTGGATGTTGGCCGAGCACGTTTTCCGGCTGTCGGCGCCCCACGAGCGAGGTCGGAGGGATCCACCTCACCTCCTGCAGGTTGCCGCGGTTCTGGCGAGGGCCGGGTTCCCCGACAGTGCCCGGGCAGTCATGGACCGAGCTCTGGCTCTCCCGGAGGCTTCAGGCCCCGGGGTTGACGTTCAGGAGGCCAATGCCCGCTTGCGCCTGGGGGATGTGGACGGAACGCTGGACGCCCTGGCGCGTTTCCTCGAAGCCAGTCCGTCGGCACGTGCCGCGATGCCCACGGACTGGTGGTGGGAGCAGATCTGGGATCACCCTGGCTTCAAGGAGTTGGTGGATCCTGCCGGACGGGACTAGCCTCCGGGTGGTCGGCGCCTGTCTTCCTCCACAATGATGTGGGGGTCCACAGTGATGGTGTCATTCCCCATCACCAGGGTTACGATGTATTTGTACTTTCCCGGGCGTGCATCGAGGTTCACCACTACCCTCCCCGAAGCTCCTTCGGGGATTTCCAGCCTTGTGGGCGTTACCGGCACCCTATCAAGCTGGACGGTGACAGTCCCAGAGAATGAGTGCTCCCATTCGATGAAGTCCCCTGGTTGAACCGTGACCGGATCGGGGACAAAATCCAGGGCCTCAATGCTCCCAAAAACCCCGACCGAATGTACGGTTCCGCAGGAACAGAGGAGCGAAGCCACCAGAATCACCAGACACATCGGCCAAAACCGAAAAACACTCTTCAACATAGCCACCTCGCAGGTAGGGGGGGGGCAAGAAGTCTCCGAGATCAATAACGTAGTTGAAGAAGATTGCCTGAAAGCTGTCACTTGAGGTCGGCGAGGGCAAGGAAAGCCTCTTCCGAGGCCCCGCGGCGCACGCCGCGCTGGAGCCGATCCGCGTACTACCCACTCAACGGATGGCCGCCACCGCCCCCTCATTCCGGGCGGATTCGTACAACGCTTCGATGACTTTCATGTTCAGCGCCGCGTCCTCCGCGGTGTACCGGACGGGGCCATCGTTCAAAACACAGTGGGCGAAGTGTTCTACCATGAGGCGGTATTCGTCCGCTCCCGCCACGGTAAGGGTCGTCAGGTTGTTTTCGGTATCGAACTGCTCGATGACGGCATCCTCGGTTCCGGGCAGAAAGGCGCCCGGGATCCTCATGTGACCCTCGGTTCCCATGAGGTGATAGACCTGGGTCCTCTCCATGGTGAGAGCACAGTCGAAATGGGCCAGGAGTCCATCGGCGAACCGGAGGGACCCGGCCATCTGCTCGTCGACTCCGGAAGACCGGAAGTTGGCCTTGGCTCGAACCTCCACTGGCTCCCTGCCGGCGAAGGTCCGGCTGAGGTTCACGCAGTAACATCCCACGTCCATGAGGGCTCCTCCCCCCAGATCCCGGTCCCACCGGATGTCCTGGGGACGGGCCAATGGGAAGGTGAAGGAGCTCCGGATCTGCTTCATCTCCCCCACCGCTCCTGCCCGGACCATGTCCAACACCTTCTCCGTCCGTGGGTGGAACCGGTACATGAACGCCTCCATGAGCTTCACCCCGTTCGCCGCGGCGGCTGCGTCCATCTCCCGGCACTCGGCAGCGTTCAGGGCCAGGGGCTTTTCACAGAGGATGTGTTTCCCCTTCTCCGCTGCCCTGATGGTCCACTCTTTGTGCAGGCTGTTGGGAAGAGGGTTGTAGACGGCGTCGATCCGCTCGTCCTCCAGGAGAGCCTCGTAGCTGCCATGGGAGGTCGGGATACCCTCCTCCCGAGCAAAGGCCCGCGCCCTGTCTTCCTCACGGCTGGCCACGGCCATGAGTTCACCGTTGGAGGAGGCCTGGATGGCCGGGTTCACTGCCTTCCTCCCGATGTTCGCCGTGCTGATGACGCCCCAGCGTAGTCTTCTCTCCGACATGTTTCCCTCTTCTGACGTGGGCTCTATTGGCCTTTCGCCCCCGACCCTGTCATCCCAGGGCAGCTGGCCAAACCGATAGAGGGGTTACCTCGGCCATTCGCTGGAAGTCGGCATCCGTGGTGAGGATGCTCAACCCATGGTGGAGACAGAGGGCCGCAAGGAGCGCATCGATGGTCCCAACCTGGATTCCTCCTCGGCGACATTGGTTCCGGAGGGTCGCCGCGTCGATATGGTCGCTGCGGTCAGGGATGAGGAAGGGAAGGGCGTTGAAGCGGTCCAGGATAGCCTCCCGGGCTCTGGGCCCGGAAAACCCCTGCAGAATCTCCTGAAGAATCAGTCCCGTGGTGACCACCACCTCGCCGGATTCCAAAGCCTCTCCGAGGGCTCTTACCTCGGGTAGGTCAGCGGGAGTATCCCGGCGGAAGGCCATGGACCACACGCTGGTGTCCACCAGGAGGCTCACGGTCGGGACCGCTCCGCCTTGTAGTCGTAGGCCGGGTCCCATTCCAGGCTTCGGAAGAGTTCGAGAATCTTCCGCTGCTCACGGCGGGCGATGAACTCTTCCAGTGCCAGGGTGACCGCGGCTTTCTTCGTGTTTTCGCCGCTGACCGCCAGTGCCCGGTTCAGGAGCTCTGGATCCAGATCTAGATTCGTTGCCATGTGTAAGCCTCCACACAGCAGTCTACACATTTCCTGGCCAATGCGCCATCTTCGATGTCCTTGCCGCGTTACTGGATGGACTCGGAAGATTA
>JAUXEE010000165.1 GCA_030618065.1 Gemmatimonadota bacterium | reverse complement strand
ATTCCGATCCGATCCAGCCGGGGCCAATCTCCAGTGGGCGAAGCCGGTGGCCAACCTTTGATGCATCTCCAGAATGCGGAAGGGAAGAAAACCCACGGTCTGTTGAGGCCTATCGATCCCAGCCTCATACAGTGCTTCGATGAACTCGAAGCGATCCGAAGCCTGGAGGGCCCCGGGTGGAACGTTCTCCAGGTCGATGTAGTGGTCGTACTTCCAAGCCTCATCCATTTCCCTCAGCTTCCCGCTTCGCCAGCGGTCAGGCTCGGGACTCAGGTACTCCAGTTGAGCTCCGGCTTCCCGAAAGAAGGCAGGCATGTCGGCCGGTAAAATGGCATGGGCCGCCCGGGTGGCCATCCTGTGTCCGTCGGCGCCCCACCGAACCGGGGCCGGCTTTGTGGGGGCCAACCCCCAGAGGGCGGCGGCGCCTAGGGCGGGAAGAGCGATTCCTGCGAAGACGCGGCGGACCCTCATCCGGCGACTTCCTCCATACCCTTCACGTATTTGTCATACCACGCCAGGTACTCCTTGTACCGGTGGACATTGTAGGACGGTATCCTCAGGCCGTGGGGTTGGCCGGGATACACCACCAAACGCGTGTCGATGCCCCGTCGTTTGAGGGCCTGATACATCTGCTCCGAGTTCAGGATGGGGACGTTCCAATCCGACTCGCCACCCATGAAGAGAGAGGGTGTGGTGACGTTCGCGATGTCGTTCCAGGGAGAAAGGTCCTCCCAGAGTTGCCGGTTCTCCCAGGGATTCCCCCACTCCCGCTCATTCCCGAGCTGATAGTGATCGTGGCCGAAATTGGCCACCATGAGACCCATGCTGGCTCCGGAGATGGCCCCTTTGAACCGATCCGTCTTGGTGATGACATAGTTGGTGAGAATGCCGCCGTAGGACCAGCCTCCGACTCCCAGGCGGTCGGAGTCGGCCCATCCCTGGTCTATGACATAATCCACTCCGGCCATGACGTCCTCGAAGTCGGGGATTCCCCACTTCTGCCAGAGTGCGAAGCCGAACTCTCGGCCATATCCCGAGGAGCCCCGCGGGTTGGTGATGAGTACCAGGTAGCCGTTGGCGGCCAGGATCTGGGCCTCGGTGTTGAAGCCCACCCCGTACATGCCGTTGGGCCCTCCGTGGATACGGAGAAGGGTCGGGTACCGCTGCCCTGCTTCGTAGCCGGGTGGAAAGAAGACCCATCCCTCTATCTCAGTGCCGTCGGGGGAATTGAAGTGAATGTTCCGGACCTCGGCCAACTGGACAGCGGCCATGAGGGAGTCGTTCACCTGGGTGAGCTGGGTTCGCTCATCCCCCATCTGGATGAAGACCTCCCCGGGGGTGTGGGGGTCGGAGATGACGGTAGCCAGGAGTCCGTCGGGTCCGACCGAAAACCCCGAGGACCGAATCTCACCGTCGATGAGGTGCGTCACAGCTCCGGTCTCGGCATCGATCCGGGCCACATGGCCTTCCCCCTCATCACTTATGGTCACCAGAATTCCTTCACCGTCGGAGGTGAACTTCAACGAGCCCACGCTTCTGTCCAGTGCCTCCGTGAGAACCCGTCGATCCCCCGTCCCGTCGCTCGCCCGGATGGCCAGGTGCCTCGTTTCAAAGGCTCCAAATCGGGGATCGTTGATTCCGGTGGTATAGGCGATCCACATCCCGTCAGGGGACCAGGTGGGTCCTCCGTCCCCGCCTTCGTATTCGGTGATCCGCACAAGGGTTCCGCCCTTGTCGGTGTTGTTCGCGGACACCACCCAGAGGTCGGAGTTGGAGTTGGCGTCAGGGTCCTCCGTCCGGTTGCTCACGAACGCGACCTTGGAGCCATCGGGGCTCCAGGCCGGACTTCCTTCGTCCCATCTGCCGGATGTGATCTGGGTGAGCTTCTTCGTCTTCACATCGAAGACATAGAGATGGGTCTTTCGAGTGTCGGTGAGGTAGCCCCGGCCGTCCCGCTTGGTTTGGAGTCGGTCCATGACCCAGGGCTCCCTGACCCGAGAGGGCCCGCTCCCTTCGCCGGAGGCCTCGGTGGTGTCTGCGTCCCGGACGGTCAGGAGGAGCTTGGACCCGTCCGGAGACCACTCGTAACCTCCCACCCCTTGCTCTACGTCGGTGAGGGGTCGGGCCTCTCCGCCCCGGCGCTCCAGGACCCACACCTGGGATTTGGCGTCCTCGCCGCGGCTGGCGGTGAAGGAAAGGTACTTCCCGTCCGGACTCCATTTGGGGCTGGAGGCGGATTCGCCGGACATGGTAAGGGGAAAGGGGTCCCCACCCCGGGTGGAGACCATCCAGATTTGAGTGTTCGACTCGTCCTTCTCCAGCTTCGTGGCGCTGACGGTGTAGGCCACCCACTCCCCGTCGGGGCTCACCTGGGGGCTGCCGACACGTTTGATGAGGTACTGATCTTCGATTTCCAGGGGGCGGGGGGTTTGGGCCGCCAGGGGTGGCACCAAGACCGTGGCGGTGGAAGCAAGGGCGACCGCGGACAAGGCCATCCGGAACGGAACCTTCGTGGGGCGCTTCATTTTTTGCCTCCTTCCCCATCTGCTGGCGCGTCGGTCTGTTTCACGTATTTCCCGTACCATTTCAGGTACCTCTCGTACCGGTCCACCTGGTAGGGGAGGGACAAGCCATGACCCTGGCCCGGGTAGACCACCAACTGGGTTTCCCGGCCCATGCGTTTCAGGGCCTGGTAGAGTTGCTCCCCGTTGTTGATGGGTACGTTCCAGTCCTTCTCTCCGCCCATGACCAGGGTCGGAGTGGTGATCTTCTCCACGTCGTTGAAGGGGCTGATCCGCTCCCAAGCCTCCCGGTTCTCCCAGGGAAGCCCCAGCTCACCTTCCCACTGGAGTTGGTAATGATCATGGCCGTAATTGGTCACATAGAGGAATTCGCTGGCCCCGGTAATGGCTGCCTTGAATCGGTCCGTCTTGGTGATGACGTGGTCCGTGAGGATCCCACCGTAGGACCAACCCCCGACCCCCAGGCGGTCCGGATCTGCCCAACCCCTCTGTATGGCGTAGTCCACCCCGGCCATGACGTCCTCATAGTCCTTGTTTCCCCAGTCCGCCCAGAGCGCGTGGCTGAAATCCTGCCCGTACCCGGAGGAGCCTCTGGGGTTTGTGGTCACCACCACGTAGCCGTTGGCGGCGAAGAGGTGAGCCTCGAAGTTGAAGGAGAGGGAATACTGGGACACAGGGCCGCCATGGATCCGCAGGAGGGTGGGATATTTGAGTCCCTCCTCATAACCTGGCGGAAGGTAGAAGATGCCCTCGACCTCGGTGCCATCGGCGGAGGGGAAGGTGGCGTTGACCACCTCGCCCAGGCGGACGCCCTCGAGGAAGTCCTCGTTCACAGTCGTGAGCTGAGTCAGCTCCCCGTCGGCGTTCGCGGCGAAGATCTCACCGGGAAGGTCCGTCCGGGCCACGGAAACGAACACTTCATCGTCAGGGCCCAGGTCGAATCCCCCGGCGTTGAAGGAGCCCGACACGGGCCGATCGATGCGGCCATTTCGGACATTGACTCGCCCCACATGGTTCTCCGCAGAGTCCTCGATGCCGACGAAGATGTGCCGGCCAGCGGCGCTGAAGCGGGGAGACCTCACGTTCCGGTCCAGCTCTCCCGTGAGGATTCGGAGTTCTCCGCTACCGTCAGACCTGGCCATGGCCAGGTCGTTCACCTCGTACCAGATGAGTTCGGGTTCATCCAGGGTCAGGAAGGCGATCCACTCCCCGTCAGGGCTCCAGACGGGACTGGAATCAGAGCCCGGGTTGGTGGTGATCTGGATGAGGTTCACACCCTTGTCGGTGTTGGCGGCGTCCACCACCCAGATGTCCGTGTTGGAGTTCCCGTCCGGGTTCTCTGTCCGGTTGGCTACAAAGGCCACCCTGGTTCCGTCGGGGCTCCAGGTCGGTGAGCCTGCGTCGTAGTCCCCGGAGGTGATCTGAGTGGTGGTCTTCGTGGCCAGGTCGAAGAGGTGGAGGTGGGTGTGCCGGTCTCCGGTGATGTAACCCACCCGGTCCTGTTTGAACTGGAGGCGGTCGATCTCCCAGGGTGGGGTCGCCTTGGGTTTTTTGTGGGCCGGCAGGGTGTCGATTGGATCCGGGTCCCGGATGGAAAGGAGAAGCTTGGATCCGCCCGGGGACCACTGGTATCCGTTGATCCCCCATTTCTCGTCGGTGAGTTGCTGACCCTCTCCCATGCGTCGGTCCAGAACCCAGACCTGAGTGTGGGCGCTGTCACCTCGGGAAGCGGTGAAGGAGAGGTATTTCCCGTCAGGGCTCCAATCGGGGCTGGACGCCGAATACCCTTCGGCGGTCATAGGGGTGGGGTCTCCCCCCCCTGACGGAACCATCCATATCTGTGTGCCCGACTCTCCGGGCTCCAGCGAGGACGTGCTCACCGTGTAGGCCACCCACTCCCCGTCGGGGCTCACCTGTGGGCTTCCCACCCGCTTGATCTTGAACATGTCATCGATTTGGAGGGGGTGGGCTTGCTGCCCTCCGGGACCCTTTTGAGCGAAAAGGGGAAAGAGCGGATTGAGGAAGAGGAGAAGGGCTAGAGCCCAAGGGGCCCATAGCGGGGGCAGGCGCCCTCTTCCCGTCCGTGACATGCGGCACTCAATCATGATCGGCCTCCGAAATCGCTATGAAGAGAAAATCTCTGAGGAGAGTTCTGGTCGCCTTCAGATGGTGGATCCTTCCGGTGTCCTGTGACGGGTCATGGTACATGTTCCCCGGCGTCCGGGGTAGTGAGGTGGAGGCCGTCTTCCTCGAGGATCCTGTCGAGGGTCGTAACCAACCGGTCGGCATCTTCCCTGGTGATACACGGGGCTTCCTCCTGGGTGACTCGAGGACGGGCATAGGGTTGGCTGACCATTGACTCCCTCCTACTGTTCGCCTTCGATGATGCTCCAGTCGGTATCGTCGGCTGCGAACTCTGCCTTGTCTCGCTCCGTCGATGGCCGCATCACCAACTCACAACAGGGATCACCGTCGGGGAGAGCCTTGATGTGAACCAGCTTGTGGTTCGGGTCGAAGGCCATGGAGCTGGCGGGATCCACGAGACAATAGTATCGCCCCAGGTCACCCTTCCCGTAGTCGTTCCAGACTTTGCCCATGACGCAGTCGTGGACTCGAATCCTCTTCTCACCTTCCATTTCGATCTCCTCGATATGGCCGTGCATACCGAGGCTGGGGAGGTCGGAGAGGGCCCGGAAGCTCTCCGGACCTGGTTCCATTCCCCTCTCGAGAGCTACCTCCCTTTTCTTCTCCCCGATCATTCGGCCGTATTCCTTGATGGCCCGGGCCACCGTTTTCTTGCCTTCCGCGGGACCCAGTTGCGAAACCAGAACCTCCGCGAAGGCCAGATGGAGTAGCCCGAGTCGCCGGCAGGCCAGGGCCACCTGCTCTCTGGCTTCATCGATGGGAATCATGTCCTGACTCATCTCTTCCGTTCTCCCCTTCGGCGACTTCAGCGACGGATGACCAGGTCCACCAGGGCCGGCCGAAGCGATTTGATGCTTCCGAT
>JAUXEE010000156.1 GCA_030618065.1 Gemmatimonadota bacterium | reverse complement strand
CGGGTCGAGGAAGTCAATGGCCGTGAAGCCGCCATCACCCCCCAGCACATGGTTGAAGTCGAACGAGCCCGTGGATTCCAAAGTCCCGTTGTCTTGGGTCCCGCCCAGAGCCACCCTGGCATCCCAGGGGTGGAGCGAGATCCCCGAGTAGAACTGAGTGAGGGCCAGGTTGGTGTTGAGGGAGGTCCATTCCCCTCCGCCATTGGTGGAGACGTAGATCCCACCATCGTTCCCAACGAACAGGGTCTCGGGGTTCTGGGGATCGAAGGTGAGGTGGTGCTGATCGACGTGGATACCGCCCCGGATATCGGAGAAATTGACTCCGCCATTCGTGGACCTGAAAAGGGATACCCCCCCGAAATAGACCGTGTTGGGGTCCGTAGGGTGCACCGCGATGGTCATGTTGTACCAACATTGCGAACCGCACGACGCGGCGCTGTCCGGGAGTTTGGCCCAACTGTCGCCTCCATCGGTGGATTTCCAGATCCCCAGGAGGTCGGATTCCGATTTGTGCTGGATGCTGGCGAAGAGGGTCAGCGGTGAGGATGGGGCCAGGGCCAGATTGATCCTCCCGACCTCACTGGTGGGCAGACCCACGGTGAGAGAGGTCCAGGTGGCGCCCCCATCGATGCTCCTGGACACACCGACCCTGCGGATTCCGGCGTAGAGGAGCTGCGGGTTCGTGGGGTCCCTGATGAGATCGGTGGCGATACCGCTGAGCACCGGGGTCCACGTCGCCCCTCCGTCGGTGGACCGGTAAAGCCCGAAGTCACTGGCCGCGAGCACCGTGGTCCCCGCCACGGCACCCGCCGTAGCGGGATCCAGGTCGATTCTGGAGATCCGGGCGTTGGAGGCACCCTCCCGGACGAAGACCCCGGCTCCCAGTTGGGTCCAGGTGGCCCCGCCATCTTCTGAGCGAAGGACGCCGCACCCGTAGTAACTGCTTCCCGAGAAATGCTGCTCGCCGGTACCGGCGTAGACGATCTCGGGGTTCACGGGATCGATGGCGATGGATCCCATGGCCAGGGAGCACTGGCCGTCGGTAAGGGGCATCCAACTGATGCCACCGTCGGTGGTCTTCCAAACACCCCCCTGGGCGCCCCCCACGTAGATGATATCGGAGTCGTTGGGGTGGACGGCGATGGCCGTGAGGCGCCCGGTGGACGTGTGGGAGATAGGGATTCGTTCGGGGCCGAAGGGAGCCCAGGTCGTGCCATTGATGGGCGGTGGGGCGGCCATGAGATCCGGCCGGCTGGCCACCAGACCTTCCCGGGCCCGCTGCAGCGCCCCCGCGGGAATGGTGGCAAAGGGGTAGGCCCTCTGCTCGTAGAAGTACTCCCAACGTTGGCGGGGAGTGTCGGGCACATCTCCGGCCTGAGCCGAAGCGGGAAGGGGGAAAAGGTAGAGGAGGGCCACTCCCCCCATCCATGGTAGGTACCTGCGCCGGGCGCCGCCTCCCAGCATCATTCCCCCGGAGTGAGTAGGAACATGACGGATTCGCTGGTGCCCATGGGTGTGGTCACGGTCACGGGGTACTCCCCCGGCGTAAGGACCATGGGAGGCACCTCACCGGCGCTCGGGACTTCTTTGGGCACCCAGAAGGTGATCCGCGTCCCACCGGCCGAAGAGGGAAGACCCTCACTTGGGATACCCCCGAAGTTCACGATATTGCCTGCTTCCGCGAAACCCAGCCCCTCGATGGTCACCTCGATGGGGTAGGCATCCCCCGCCTGTCCGTTGGACGGGGAAAGCCTGATGATGGCTGGGCCCCCTTCCGGTTCCACTCCAGGCCCCGGGGGTTGCACTCCGGCGCACCCCAGGATCGAACCGAGAACCAAAGCTAGGGGGAGGAGGCTGAAGCGGAACACGGCCTGTCCGTTCTATGGGTGGATCCAGCGACGGCCCAGGCGAAGATAGGTGGGATCCCCGGCCTCGGCCACACGTCCGGCTGGGACGGAGGGGGAAATCAGGTCGGCACCTCCACCGCGCCTATCGGGCGTTCCATGCTGCCAGGATCTCAGCCTCCCGCTCCGGGGTCAGCACGAAGCGGGCGGCCGCCCTCCTCTCATCGGTGAGGGCATCGGAGTGCCACCATTTCAGAATGTCCAATGCCGTGACCGCCATGGGTCGGTAGACGAGTCCGTGGGCCACCGCCCTGGATATGTCGATACGCTGAGATCCCAAATGGTCGTCCACCGGCATGAGCCAGGGGATGGCGAAGCTGACCCGGTACTCCTGGAGGAAGTCGTAGTCGTCCACCCACGTCCAGGAAAGCTGAGCGCTGGTCGTTGCCCGCATACCGTAGATGAACTCTTCCATGGTCAGGAGCGAGCCAGGTCCCGTTGCATTGAAGACGCCGAAGGTCTGGTTTTCCGCCAGGTGGATCATCCACTCGGTGAGGTCCCGGACGTCGATACACTGGACCAGGTCCCCTCTCTTACCGGGGACCAGGATTTCGCCTCCTCTCTCGAGGCGAACGGGCCAGTAGGTGAAGCGGTCGGTGTAGTCGCCCGGCCCCACGATGTATCCTGGGCGCACGACAATGGTCCGGCCCACGAAGGCCTCCTGGGCCGCCTTTTCTGAGGTCGCCTTCATGACACCGTATGCGGAGCTCCCATTCTCCCCGCCCGAGGTGTCCACCATGTCCACCTCCCGATCCTCCCCGATCTCCGTGGTGAGGTAGGGGTAGTAGACGCCGGTGGAGGAAACGTAGAGGTAGAGGCCACAGGTATCCTTGAGGAGATCTGCCGAGTCCCGGGTCCACTTCGTCTCTCTGCCTGAGTTGTCGATCACCACGTCCCAGCTTCTTCCCTCCAGCGCCGTCAGGTCGTTCTCCCGGTCTCCCACAAGGTGTTCGACATGCTCGAACGCCTCTTTGAAGAGGGGAGGATCGCTACGGCCTCGGGTGAAGATCGAGACGGAGTGGCCCCGCTCCAGGGCGTACCGAAGTTGGTGGGGCCCGATGAAGCCGGTACCGCCCAGGATCAGGATCTTCAGCGGACTGGGCGCCGCCGCCGGCCCCCCGGTTCCCTGCGAGGTCGATTCCATGGGCTGGGCGGTCCCGCGGGCCGGGAATCCGAGGCCCAGGCCCAGGGCGCCACCCGCCGCCATCGTCGTCTTCAGGAATTGTCGCCTTCCGGTCGACATGGGGTCCTCCATTTTCCGAGCCTCAGGGTGAAAGCTTTATCTCGATGGACAGGGCAGCGGTTGCCGTCTGAGCGTCCCCGCTCACCACCTGGACCGTGAAGTTCGAGGTCCCTGCGGTCGTGGGAGTTCCTGAGATGAGACCCGTGGATGGAACCAGGCTCAACCCAGCCGGGAGGCTTCCGGCTATGATCGACCAGGTGTAAGACCCGTCTCCCCCGATGGCAGTCAGCGATTGGCTGTAGAATACTCCTACCTGCCCGTCAGGCAAAGTCGACGTGGTCACGGCTAGGCCGAAATAGATGGTGATGGAGAGGGCCTTGAAAGATGTCTGCCCGTCACCGCTATCGACCCGTATCATGAAATTGAAGGTTCCCGCCACGGTCGGCGCCCCGGAAATCGTGCCATCCGTCCCGAGGGAAATCCCCGATGGGAGGGCTCCCGCAGAGACTGTCCAGCTGTAGGAACCGTTCCCACCCGTGGCCTCGAGGCTCGCAGAATAAGCCCTATTCTTCACTGCCGGGGGCAGTGCCGTCGTGGTCACGGTCAGGAAGGGGTACACACCGATGGAGAGGTTGGCCGAGGCCGTCAGGCCATCACTTGCCACCTGTACGGTGAAGGAGAAAACCCCGGCATTCGTCGGATTACCGGTGATCACCCCGGAGCTTGGATGGAGATTGAGTCCACCAGGGAGTGACCCGGAGGTCAGGGACCAGATGAAAGACCCATCTCCTCCGGCCGCCTGGAGGAATTGGGTGTAAATCACCCCAATCCGCCCGTTGGGAAGCGAAGTCGTGGTCACCGCCAGAGCCGGAAGAATGGTAATCGAGTAATCCTCGGAGGCCGTCAATCCAGCACTCGTCACCTGAACGGTGAAGTCGAAGGTCCCGACCGACGAAGGGGTTCCGGAGATCACCCCAGAACCAGAATCGAAGGTGAGGCCATCGGGAAGCGTCCCGACGCTGAGCGACCATGTGTATTGGCCATCTCCGCCAGTCGCCGTCAGTGCCTGGGAGTACGCCGAACCTACCAATCCGTCGAGCAGCGGAGCCGTGGTGATTGAAAGGGGATTGAAGACCCGAATCGCGAAGCCCGCGATTATGGTCTGTCCCGCACTCGTGACGGTGATGGACGAGGTGGAGACCCCCGGGGTGGTGGGGGTTCCCGACAGCGTCCCATCGGGGTCCAGCGTCAACCCGTTGGGTAAAGTCCCGACGGACAAGGCCCAGACGTAGCTCTCATCGCCACCGGACGCCTGTAGAGAGATCTGATAGGGCGTGCCGACCACGCCGTTCGGCAGGGATGACGTCGTGATCGAAAGCAGGTTCTGGATGGTCAGGGAGAATTCCCGACTGACGGACTGTCCGCCCCCGACAACCTGGATCGTGAAGTCGAAGGTCCCTTGAGTGGTAGGGGTTCCGATCAAGACTCCGGTTCCACTCAGGGTGAGCCCGTCCGGCAAGGCCCCTTCCGACACACTCCAAGCCATGGACCCATCTCCCCCAGTGGCGGTCAGGGTCTGCTCATACGCCTCCCCTACGGAGCCGTCCGGCAGGTCAGACGCCTGGAGGACCAACTCTTCGAAGGTCGTGACCTCCGTCTGGTTGGCGGAAGGATCGGAACAGCCGTTCTCATTACAGGCTCGGACCCGGTATTTGTACGACGTACCCGAGGAAAGTCCCGCATCCCGGAAAGTCGTGACGTTCGGGCCTACGGTGCCGACTTCAGCGAACACCCTTGAAGGAACTCCATCAGTCCCAGCTGCTGCTCCCGCTATCTCCTCCCGGGCAACCCTGAACTCGTCCTCGTTACCTGAGTTGTCAGTCCAGGCGACCTCGATCTCACTGTTCGAGAGGGGAGTCGATGTTATGTCGGAGGGTGGAGCCGGCATCGTCAGATCCACCACCAGGACGGAAGCCGTCCCAGGCTCCCCATCCGCGATCGCCGTGATCGTGGCGGTACCTTCTGAAACGGCAGTGGCCAAGCCCGACCCGGAGCAGGTGGCCACAGAAGCGTCTGAGGTGCCCCACGTAACGGGTGTCGACAGGAGAGCGCCCTTGGCGTTCCGCACCTGAGCCGAGAGTTGAACGGTGTTCCCGATCTCGATGATGGAGGAGGAGGGAGACACCGTCACCGATGCGACCTGGCTCTCTTCTGGGCCTGTTCCCTTTCCGTCACAGGCGACGAGGAGAAAAAGAAGAGCGAGGCTGGGTGGAAAGGCACGGGACTTCATGGTCGATTATCTCGTCTTGGGACCACAGGGGGGCTTATCTTTCTTCCGCCTTGTTGCTACTTCATACTTGCTTTTCTTTCCCGGAGGACGCAAAGACGGAGTATTTTGAGGAGATCGCCTCCCGGTTTGTCGCTGACGCACTAGATTGGGAGGTCGGCAGGAACGTCCTGCCTGCCCCGGCACAGACACCGATGGTTGTCTCTCCTTCCACGATTAAGAACGGATGAGCCGCGGAATCCTCCCCAACCCACCCCGATCCGTCCTCCTGGTGCGGCTCAGCGCACGGGGAGACATCGTCTTCTCTTCCCCCCT
>JAUXEE010000295.1 GCA_030618065.1 Gemmatimonadota bacterium | reverse complement strand
TGCGCTATTCGGCCTTAGGGCCGCTGCCCCCGCTCTGGCCTGTAACAACAGCTATTTTGATGAACGGATCGTCCACTGGAACGCTGAAGAGATGAAGGTGCGATGAGTACGTCAGAAGGCTGAGGAGGTGAAGAAGGTGTTTGAAGCGGTAGATAGTCCCTATTTGGTTCCCTTCGACGGGAGTTTCCGGTTGGATGCTGCGCCCTCCTCCCCACCGGAGAATGCTCCCGAAAAATCGGTTCTCAAGGACCGGCTGGAGGAGTCGGTCGATAATCTCGATGACCTCCAGCGGAGGCTCTATGCCGACGATCACTGGGGGGTGCTCCTCGTCTTTCAGGCCATGGACGCGGCCGGAAAGGACTCTACGATCCGGGCCGTGCTCCGGGGCGTCAATCCCCAGGGATGCCAGGTCTCTTCTTTCAAAAAACCCTCGAAGCGAGAACTGGACCATGACTTCCTGTGGCGAATCAGCTCGGCGTTGCCCGAGCGGGGGCGGATCGGAGTTTTCAACCGAAGCCACTACGAAGAAGTCTTGGTCGTAAGGGTCCACCCCGAATACCTGGTGGGACAGCGCCTCCCTCGAGACGTGCCTCTCCAGGAACGATGGGAAGGGCGATACGAATCCATTCGCGACTTCGAGGGCCACCTGGCCCGGAACGGTTATGTGGTGTTGAAGTTTTTCCTGAACGTATCGAAGGAAGAACAGGGAGCCCGCTTCGAACGCCGGATCGATCGGCCGGACAAGAACTGGAAGTTCTCAGAAGGAGACCTGGCGGAGCGGGATCGCTGGGACGGATACATGGAGGCTTATGAGGAGGCCTTGAACGCCACCTCCAGGCCGTGGGCCCCCTGGTATGCGGTTCCAGCCGACGACAAGCCCTACCTTCGGGCCGCTGTGGCCCAAATCGTGGAACGATCCCTCTCCACCCTGGGCCTGGAGTTTCCCCAGGTCGGTGAGGAAGAGAAAGAGAAGTATCGGGCCCTGAGGGATAGGATCGTGTAAGAGTCCCATCGGAAGGGGGAGCGAGCCCCGACTTGTCACGGCCTCCATTCGGGCGCCTTGCCGGTATCCCGGAAAAGGGGCTTTCCGAACCGGTCCCGCTCCTCGCTGAAGTACTGCACCGTTCGGGGAAGGTACTTCTCGTGTTCGGGAAAGATCCGGGCGAACTCCTCCCGGCACGGCTCCCGAAAATCTTCCGGACCTATTTTCGGGCACCTCTCCTCAAGGGCAGCCACCAGTGGATCGAAGAAGTGCCCGCCCATGAATTTGTCGTAGGTAATGCTATTGAACTCCCCGCTCTCCATCTGATTGTATGTATTGCCGTGATTCACTGGGATATGAATATCACGCCGGCGGCGATTATCGATTCCCAGGTTGAGATCTCGATAGACGATTCGTACTACCTCTCCTTCGGATCCTATCTCCAGTAGAATGTTCTGACCGTGGGGCTCCAGTAAGAGTCCGAAGTTCAGGAAACAGCCCACCCAATGGCGGATGATCGGGAACATGATCTGTTCCAGGACATAGGCCTGAAGATCCTCATCCCCGGCGAGCTCGAAGAGAAGCGGGGGTATCCCTTGTTCGAAGAAGTCCCGTCCAAAGAGAGAAAAGCCGGGAACGAGCTTCCTCTCTTCCTGCACGGAGGGGAAGGGTGTCATTTCCCTTACGAGGTAACCCCAATTCTCTCCCCGTGCCGTCTCAGACCGAAGATTCCGGTAAGTCACGCCCAAAACCTCCCTGAGGAAGGCAAAGCTGGGGTCCATGGCGCCCAGGCCCCCCTGGAGTTCCCTCGAGACGTTGATGGCCTGCTCCACGACTTCATCCCGCATCCTTCTGCCATAGCGCGAAACCCTGAAGGGGAAGTGAACTTTGAGTGCATGCGGTGGGGAGGTTTCGCAAACGTAGAGGGTACGAGTCGACGAGCTGGGGGATACCCGGATTCCCTTCTTGGCTTTCCCGAAGGAGAGGATCCTCGCCAGGTAGGGATCGCCTCCTTGGGATTCCAGGAGCTGTGGGTGGACACAAAAGAGGGTCCGGCCCTCCGAAGTGTATGCCTGCCGCAGTGCGGGGCTCGGGTCGGCGGTATATACGTTCACTTCATCCGAAGGAAGCTCGAATGCGGGAATATCGAATGTAGAAACCCTCGAATTGGGGCGGTAGCGTTCGTCCGCCTCCGTGTAGTCGGCATGGGGGCTATAAACCCGCGTGCCCTCATTCCGGTAACGGTCGAGATAAATGAGGGATGGAATCATAGTCCCATGGGCTTTCGACCCCCTCCTGACGTGCTTGATTTCCAACCGGACCCAATGGGCCATGTCCCGGGCCCGACCCCTCCCCTACATTGATTGCGAATCAAGGGACTTTCGCTTTCTCTTCGGTTTTTGTACCTTGACCTCCGACGTCGGGAAGGAGAGGAGTCTCTCGACGGAAGCCGTAGGTAGCGAATCAACTCTCAATTACGCAAGCTCGGATCCCAAGGAGATGAGGTGATGTCCACGCCGGAGACCAATGCGCAGAAGGAGAAAGCTCTGCAAACGGCCCTCAACCAGATCGAGAGATCCTATGGGAAGGGGGCCATCATGCGGATGGGGCTGGACGGAGCGGGGATCCAGATCGAGGCGATTCCCACCGGAGCTCTCAACCTGGACGCCGCCACAGGTATTGGAGGCATTCCTCGAGGACGGATCACCGAGATCTTTGGCCCCGAGTCCAGCGGGAAAACGACGCTCTGCCTCCACGTCATCGCAAATGCCCAACGCAAGGGGGGCATAGCCGCCTTCGTGGATGCGGAGCATGCCGTGGACATTCAGTACGCACGGAAGCTGGGTGTCGACGTCGACAACCTGCTGGTGTCCCAACCCGATACCGGGGAGCAGGCCTTGGAGATCGCCGAGGTCCTCATTCGGAGCAACGCAGTGGACGTGGTGGTGATCGACTCGGTGGCGGCTCTGGTTCCCAGGGCGGAGATCGAGGGTGAGATGGGGGATGCCCACGTCGGCCTCCAGGCGCGGCTCATGAGCCAAGCCCTCAGGAAGCTCACCGGAGCCGTGGCCCGCTCCAACACCTCGGTCATCTTCACCAATCAGATTCGGGAGAAGATCGGGGTCATGTTCGGCAATCCCGAGACCACCTCCGGGGGTCGAGCTCTGAAATTCTATGCTTCCCTGCGCCTGGATATCCGTCGCATCGGGGCCATCAAGGACGGCCAGGATGTGATCGGCAACCGGACCCGGGTCAAAGTCGTGAAGAACAAGTGTGCCCCCCCCTTCAAACAGGCCGAGTTCGACATCCTGTATTCTGAAGGAATCAGCCACCTGGGCCTCCTGGTCGATTTGGGTGTGGATCATGAGATCGTCTCCAAATCCGGATCCTGGTTTTCCTATGGGGACCTTCGGATGGGGCAGGGAAAGGAGAACGCCAGA
>JAUXEE010000185.1 GCA_030618065.1 Gemmatimonadota bacterium | reverse complement strand
GGAGGAAGATCCTACCAGCGTCAGAGCTCTCAACAACCTGGGCGTCCTGCTGGACGAGATGGGTGACCCTGAAGGGGCAGTGACTCAGCTGCGGGCCGCCCGACGGATCGACCCTCAGAACCAGGAGATTCTTGGGAATCTCGGCGCAGCTCTCGGCGCAATGGGGAGGTATTCCGAAGCGGAGGAAGCGTTGCGTGTGGCCTTCCGGCTGGATCCGACTAGTCTGGAGATTCGAACCAACCTCGGCATCCTCCTCTTTCGTCGTGGCTTATACGAGCGGGCCGCAGCGGAGTTGAAGGTGGTATGCGCCGCCAGGCCCGACGATGGTCTTCCCCTCTTCTACAAGGGGGAGGCTCTAAACCGTCTTGGAAAGGTGGAAGAGGCGATCGAGGCCCTGGAGCGGGTCACGGAGTTGATTCCCGGGAATCCCAGGGCCTATTACACCCTCGGGGTCTTGTTCGACAAAAAGAATCTCCCGGAGAAAGCCGCAGTCATGTACCGGAAGGCCAGGGAGTTGACGGCCTCATGATCCGAGTCGTTCTCTCCGAGCCTGCCGAAATAGAGTCCGACGCGATCCTCCGATCCGTATCGTCCGACCTGGAGGCCGACACCCCCTTCAGCCGAGAGCTGGAACTCCGAGCGGGAGCCGGCGTCTCCGAACGGCTCCAGGCTATGGGTGAGTTTCCAGTGGGGGCGGCCGTGATCACTCCCGGTGGGGATCTTTCGGTCGCCTTCATGATACATGTAGTCCTTCAGTCGGTTGAGGAACGAGTCACACCCGAGGGACTTCGCTCGGCTCTGCAAAACGGCCTCCGGCGAGCGGAGGAATGGGGCCTGGAAACCCTGGCTTTACCTCCGCTGGGGACCGGCGCGGGGAAGCTGGACGCCGGGGAAGCTGCCGCCGTCATGGTCCCCCTCATCTTGGAGCACCTCCAGAGCTCCGAAAATCCCCGAGAAGTGATTATCGTGGTGGGGACGGGGTATGAGAGAGACGTCTTCGCCCAGGTCGTGGAGTCCAGGCGTGGCCAGGGCTCGGACAGGCTCCTGGTTGACTGAGGCCGTCATTCCGTGAGAGCTACCCGCCGCCGCCTCCTCACCGGAGGCATTCTTTTGTGGTGGATCGGGATGTTGGGTTGGCAGCTCCGGCGGGAATATTTCCAACCTGAGTTGGCGAGTCTGGCCGAAGCGGCCCTCTCTCTGGCGCCGGGAGTGAATTTCTACACTATCCGGATGGGAGACCGGGTGGTGGGCCTGGCTACCTCCCGCCTCGACACCGTTCCGGAAGGGTTCGTCCTGGAGGATATCCTCTCCCTGGAGCTTCCCGCCTTGGGCCAAACCGGCACGGCAGTGGTCCGAACCCTCGTCAACCTCTCTCCATCCCTGGAGATGAGGGACTTCTCCTTCTCCCTGGACTCTGAGGTGGGCCAGTATTCGGCTTCGGGATCGGTGGAGGGGGATACCCTCTTGCAGGTGGAGTTGGATGCGGGGGGGGGACAACAGACTGTGACCCACCGGCTCTCCCAACCTCCCATCTTCGCTGCGGTACTTCCGATCCGGTTAGCGATGGGAGAGGGTTTGGAGGTTGGGGATCGCTTTCGTTTTCCCGTGTTCGATCCCTCCGCCCTTTCGACACGCACGGTGGAGATCCAGGTGACGGGACACGATACGATTCTGGTCCCCGATAGCGCCGAGCTGGATCCCGGCACCGGCCGATGGACGCCGGCCCATTTTGATTCCATACCCTCCTGGCGGGTGGTGGAGCGGTACGGGGGAGTCCAGGTGGAAAGTTGGATCGACGAGGATGGGAGGATCCTGAAGGCATCCAGTCCCCTTGGATTCTCTATGGAGAGGACCGAATACGAACTGGCTCGCCAGGCGCAGGAAGATGCTCGGGGGTATGGGGATTCTCCCATCGATGATGACGTGATCCTCTCCACCGCCATCCAGAGCGAGGTGGAGTTGGGGGAGGTGGAAAGCCACGACGAGCTCCGCTTCGTCCTCTCCGGAGTGGATCTCGAGGGCTTTCAGCTCGAGGGGGGTAGGCAGCGACTCCGAGGTGACACCCTCATCGTCCGACAAGAGGATTGGGCTGCGATCCAGCCGGACTATGACGATCTCCCCTATCCTCGGATGGACTTCCTCGAGGAACTGCAACCCGAGCCCCTGATCCAGAGTGACGACGAGAGGATCATTCAAGCTGCGGAAGAGATAGCCGGCTGGCAGATCATGGGGAACAACGATCCCATGCGGATCACCCGGCGTCTCACCATGGGAGTCCATGGGATGCTGGAAAAGGAGATCACCTTCTCCATTCCCAGCGCGGTCCAGGTGCTGGCCTCGGGCCAGGGTGACTGTAACGAACACACGGTTCTTTTTGTGGCCATGGCACGAGCATTGGGGCTTCCGGCCCGAACCGCGGTGGGCCTGGTCTATGTCAACGATGCCTTCTTCTACCATGCATGGCCGGAGGTGTGGTTGGGTCAGTGGGTGGCTGTGGATCCGACCTTCGGCCAATACCCGGCCGATGCGGCCCATCTTCGCTTCGTGACGGGAGGCCTGGCCCAGCAGGTGGAAATCCTGCGCTTGATCGGGAAGCTGGATATCGAGGTCGTCCCACCCCTTACGGCTGAGTCGGAGGTAGGCTAAATGGCGATCCAAGCCCGGCGAGATCCTCCCACCGGAAGTCGCACTCGACACCTGTCCTCTGACCTGACACCCGCCCACCTGGATGGGGAAGGGGCCATGCTGGTGTTACGGGGGGTGACCAAGCGGTACGGTGGGTTCACGGCGGTAAGAGAGCTGGATCTCTCGGTTCCCAGGGGGCGGATCTTCGGGTTCCTTGGCCCCAATGGCGCCGGGAAGACGACCACGATCCGGATGGTTTCCGGCGTTCTGCTCCCCACTTCGGGCCGGATCCTCATCGGGGGTGATGACCTGGCCAGGGATCCAGAGAAGGCCAAATCCCGCATCGGGTATATCCCGGACCGGCCGTATCTCTATGAAAAACTCACTGGGGGTGAGTTCCTCCGATTCGTCGCCGGACTTTGGGGAAAGGACGGGGCAGCATCGGAGGAGAGAGCCGACCGCTTCATGGAGCTCTTCAACCTCTCACAGTGGAAAAATGAGTTGGTGGAGAGCTACTCCCATGGAATGCGTCAGAAGCTCCTCATCAGCTCGGCCCTCATCCACCAGCCAGAGCTCATCGTGGTGGACGAGCCCATGGTAGGGTTGGATCCCAGGGCTGCCAGGATCCTGAAGGATCTTTTCCGTACCTACGTCAATAACGGGGGCACCGTCTTCCTCTCTTCCCACACCCTCGAGGTGGTGGAGGTTC
This sequence comes from Gemmatimonadota bacterium, assembly GCA_030618065.1. Taxonomy (GTDB): domain Bacteria; phylum Gemmatimonadota; class Gemmatimonadetes; order Longimicrobiales; family Gaopeijiaceae; genus JABDNZ01. Next base: position 1,817 of record JAUXEE010000185.1, on the reverse strand, counting down.
TCTGTGACCTGTTGGCCATCATCCATGAGGGGAGTGTGATCGCACGGGGGACCATGGAGGAGCTCCGGAGCCAGGCGCAGGCCGGGGAGGCCGACCTGGAGGAGATCTTCCTCAAGGTTACCGGTGGTGAAGAAGTGGCGGACATGGTCGCCAGCCTCCAGGACGGCGAGTCCTGATGAACGAGGCTCTTCCCAGGAGCCCAAGCCTGATCTGGTTCCTTCGACCGAAGATCAGGGGGAAGCTGACCCGGGCCCGGACGGATAAGGGTCGGCTCTTCAAAACGGTCGTCCTGGGATTTGTGGGGCTCTTCTTCTGGGCCCTGATCTTCGGGGTTATCTGGCGGATGCTTCTCTATTTCCGAAATACCCAAGGAATCGGAGACCTTCTGGCCGGAAAGCTGCTCGGTTTGGCCCTTCTGACCTTTCTGGGGATTTTGCTCCTCTCCAACGTCATCACGTCCCTCTCGACCTTCTTCCTCTCCCAGGACCTCGAGTTGTTGATGGCATCGCCCACGGACACCTTGAAGATCTACGGGGCGAGGCTCATCGAGACCATCGTCAACTCATCCTGGATGGTGGGTCTTCTAGCCATCCCGCTCTTCCTGGCCTACGGGTTCGCCTATAGGGCCGATGCCCTTTTCTACCTCCTGGCCCTGGCGGTGATGGTACCCTTCCTGGTTCTCCCGGCCGTCGTGGGCGTAGCCGTGACCCTGATCCTGGTGAACACCTTTCCGGCCCGGAGGACCCGGGACCTCCTGGCTCTGGTCGGTCTTTTCGCCGCCGCCGGCATCGTGGTCTTGTTTCGGTTTCTGCGGCCTGAACGCCTGGTCCGGCCCGAGGAGTTCCGGGACCTGGTGGACTTCATGGCCATTCTCCGGACTCCCTCCTCGGTCTGGCTTCCCAACGAGTGGGCCACCGACACCCTGATGTCGTACCTGAATGGGTTTTTTGACCCTTTTCCCTTCTTCCTTCTCCTCTCCACCGCAGCAGCCTTCCTGGTCTTTGGCTCCTGGCTGCACCAACGGTTCTATGCCCCCGGGTACAGCCGGGCTCAGGAGGGGGCCACAAGAAGGGAATCCCGATCCCGATCACGATGGGTGGAGAAGCTCCTGGGGCGACTCTCGATCCAGAGCCGGGTACTGGTGGCCAAAGAGATTCGTGTCTTTTTCAGGGATGCCACCCAGTGGTCCCAGCTCTTTCTCCTGGGGGTGCTGATCGTGGTTTATGTATACAACATCAAGGTGTTGCCCCTCTATACCGGTGAGCGGGTGTCCTTCTTCCTCATCAATGTCGTTTCCTTCCTGAACCTGGGCTTGGCGGGGTTCGTCGTCGCCGCCATCGCGGCCCGATTCGTTTACCCTGCCATGTCCCTTGAAGGCAGGATGATGTGGCTCCTCCGATCCTCTCCCCTTGATGTGAGATCCTTGTTCTGGTCGAAGTATTGGGTGGGCACCCTCCCTCTACTCTTGATCTCCCTTCCATTGATCATTCTCACGAACCTGATTCTGGAGGTGTCTCCCTTCATCTTTGCCCTCTCCACCGGGACCATGGTCATGGCCACCTTCGCTCTCACGGCCCTGGCCCTTGGTTTTGGGGCCTTGTTCCCAAACTACGAGTCGGATAATGTGGCCGAGATTCCCACCTCCTTTGGGGGGCTCCTGTTCATGATGACCGCGGTGGGTTACCTGGCCGGGGTGATCATCCTGGAGGCTTGGCCGGTTTATTCTTTCCTTTCCGCCAACCTGCGTGGGGAACCCGTTCGTAACTTCATGGCCCTCCCCCTCGTATTGGGCATCGCAGGGGCTGTAGCCCTCACCG
>JAUXEE010000092.1 GCA_030618065.1 Gemmatimonadota bacterium | reverse complement strand
TCATTGCAGGCAGCCAGGCCGAGGATCATAGGCAGTAGAAGAAGCCCAAATCTGGCGCGTATCATCGTTTCCTCCGGGTGAGGACAGTGTCTATCCATCCCTTAAGCACGTCCTGTGCCGAAGGAGATATCCTTTGTTTTCAGGGGTTTTCGGCAGATCTCAACGGAACCTGTCCTCCTGAGAGGACAGGCTTCAATCTGGGAGTGACACGAAATATCAGGCTCCGAACAGGCTCCTGGAATCGCCGGTTCAGAACCGCCGGACTAGAATCGCCGGGCCCCCGACTGGTCTTGGTGACTCCGCTGGGCATAGTCGAAGTGGAGGTCTTCCAGCTCGGTGAGAGCCACCTCGAATCGGAAACTCCAGTTCCCGGTGGCCGTCTTCCGAAAATCGAAGTGAGCCTCCCACCGATGAAGATTCCGGGTGAGCTGGATGAAGTGGTCGTTGAAGGAACCCTGGATCAGATCATAGGAGGTCCGCCAATTCACGTCCCAGTTCTCGGTGAGGGAGAACCTGAGAGTCCCCTGAAGCATCTGGTTGGCTGCCCCGGTATCCGATCGAGGACGCTGCATGGAGAAGGTGAGGTTCGCCCGCCAGCTTCCTGATCCCCCGGCTCCCCCCCCGGCCCTCCCCCGGGTCCTGGGAGAGGGATCACTGCCCCCCGGAATGATGCTGCCCTCGTCCGACAGGGAGGGGGCGAAGGGATTCTCCTGATCCTCATCACCTGATGGAAGAGCCCCGGACCCCTCAGCCGGTGCGGCTTCCTCCTCCCCCCCGCCAAGAAGGGCCCCCAGAAGCCTGAAGGGGAGAGAGTTCCCATCAAGGGAGAACCCGAAGTTCATGGAAGAGAGGTGTGGGGAGAAAGTCCGAGTCGCGCCCGCCCCCTCTCCTTCTCCTGTGCCCCCGCTCTGGTCTTCGAAAAGATCATGGGCCATGGTGATATTCAGCCCACGGAGATAATCGGATGAGAAGGTGTTGGTGATGCGCGTGTTGGTGATGCCCCAGAGCCAGTCCCCCTGTTCAGCAGCCTCTTCGAAGTCATAGGTGACGGCCGTAGTTCGGAGGGCCAGGATCGTAACCTTCTGACCCTCCTGGACCGAAAGGAGCACGCCGGCAGAGTCGGCCAGGATCGAGTCGCCCGTGAGGGAATCAAAGACCATTCCCAGGGAATCTCCAGGCATGACCTGGAGAGAATCGCCGGGTGCTTCCGCGATGCCTGATCGACCCGAGGCGCCAGGAGCGGCAGCGGCGGTCGAATCGACCGCCCGTTTTGCCTCCCAAGTCTGGTTGAGACCAATGCGCAGAGTCTTCTGGGCTCTCACTTCCGAAGCGCCGAAGACCTCTCTCTGGAGCTCGGTGGGAGAAACCTCCGGAGCATAGGAGAAATCGAAACTCGGGCTCATCTTATGGCGGATGGCGTCGAAGGGCCCGAACCCGGAGAAGAAGCCATAGATATCGGACCGAAGTGTGACACCCAGAGAGAGTCGGGTCGGGCCAGAAACAAAAGACGAAGCCAGGGAGTCGGTGTCGGACCTCATTAGCCTGCTCGAAACGCTCAGGCTGGGGGTAAGGGTGGTGGACCCGACCAAACGCTGCTGGTACCCGAGAGACGCATTCCAGCCAGCTTCCGCCTTGGCCTGGTCTTCGATGAATTGAGGTATCTCCGGACCCAGGGTCCCGGTCAGGGGCATTCCCACCGGGATATCCTTGAGGAGGTTTTCGGAGTAGTCCACACCCCCGCCCAAGGAGAAATTCCCCAAGCTCAAGCCCGTGCTCAACCTGGCCGTCGTCCTCACCTGATCGGCCAGGCTGTTCGAAAACTCGACCGAATCCGGTTGTGGTGGCCTGTCCGACGTACTCCGCCGGAAGGCGGACGACCCGGACCAGGTGATGTTGTTGTAGAATCGAGCCTGAGAGGGGGAAGCTTTCAAAAACGTTTGCGGAGAGAGGGAGAAGCTGAGATTGGGGAGGGTCATCTCCACCCTATCGTCCGTTAAGAACTGTTTTCGGTTGGCGCTCAGGGTGAGATTCCCGAAATCGAATCTGTGGCTCACCCCTCCTTCAGAGTCGATGGACTGAACCACTTCCATGGGATCGAAAGAGGTCTCCCGAACCATGGAGGTCGAGGAGGCGTAGCTGCCTCGGAAGCGGAGGTTCGTCCTCTCGCTCATCTGCCATCGGGTGTTCCCATTGAAGGCGAGCTCCTTGCTTCCGGATTCCCTCCAAAAACGCCGGAGGTTCAGACTCCCGTTCAAGAACTGCTTAGACCAGTTGTAGCGGGCGCTCCCCGTCAGAGCCACGTGCTCCCCACTCCACCAGTCCATGAACAGGGTGGCGTCATAATAGTCACTCATGGCCCAGTAGAACCCCAGGTTCGAGATCCTCCTGGAATAGCTCTGGGACGTCCGAACGATGTCGTTTACGCTGAAGACCGGAGTGAGGATACCCGAGGAACGCCCCTGCTCCAGGTTTTGGACCATGAAGGGCAGCCAGGCAACGGGAACATCGGCGAAATACAGCTTCACCGGGCGGGCGACCAGGAGATTCCCCCTGACGATCTTCACGTTTTTGGCAGCAAAGTGGTAGTGGGGTTCCTCCAGCTCACATGATGTGAAGGAGAGATCGGTCCCAAAAGTGGCCGTGTCGCTCACCGACGTGAGATCGCCGTGAACGATCCAATCCCCTCCCCCGGAGTAGTGGGTGGTGGCGTCCAGTGCCGAGCCTCGTTCCTCATTCAGGTCGAAGACGATGGTCCGGCTGATTACCGCATCCCCGTCCTCGGGTTGGAAGGTGGCTTCAGAGCCCTCAGACCATACCCTGCCCAGCTCCTCATCAAAGAAGAGGGAATCTGCGGTCAGCACCTGCCCGTCGGCCACGATTTGGGCCTTGTCCTCGGGGGTTCCCAGAAGGATGAGGCGTCGCTCCTTGGCCTCGAAGTCGGCTCCCCGGGATTGGTATTCGGTGATGGAATAGCCCTCCAACTCCTTCAGGGCCATGTGAATGCTATCCCCTAGGCTCAGCTGCGCCCCGCCCCCCGAGGAGGATTCCCGGCCCGACCTTCCTCCCCTGGACATGGCCTCCCGCAACTCTCGAAGGGAATCTGGCAGAAGGGAATCTGGAAGGAAGTAGACGGAATCAATCCCTGGTGGCTTCGCCAATCCCTCGAGTTGTTGTTGGATTCGGAGGAGAGTGGAGTCCACCGGAATGGTGTCCACCGCAATCGTGTCGGGAGGCTCCTCCTGAGCCTGGGCCATCAGAGGCTCTCCCAAAAGGAGGCCGACGGTGAGGAGGGCGAAAACCACCGCAAGACTCGGGGAAGGCCTCCTGGGAGCCGCCCCCGGCCTCATCCCGACTCCACCGAGCCTTCGGGGGGGTCCGAAGAGGATTTCGCCTCTTCCCTAGCCCGTTTCCTTCTCCAGATCATCCGGGAGAGGAGGATGCTGAACTCATAGAGGAAGAAGAGAGGGACCATCAGCATGATGGTCAGGGTGATGAGGTCACCGGGCGTGAGGAAGCTGGCCAGCACCGTGATTACGACCATGGCGTGCCGGCGTTTCGACTTCAGGAACTCGGGCGTGACCAACCCCAACGCCGAAAGGATCATCACCACCACGGGCAACTCGAAGATGATCCCGAATCCGATCAGCAGTTTCGTGACGAAGGCTAGGGTTTTGCCTACTTCGAGCTGCTCCCTCAGAAACTCCGACTGGAAGTTCTGAAAGAAGGTCATGGTCAGGGGAAGAGCCACGAAGTACGCCAGCGCCACGCCGCCGGAGAAAAGCACCAGCCCCAGGTAGAGGGCCGGAACAATGGCCCGTTTCTCGTGCCGCTCCAGGGCCGGAGCCAGAAAACCCCAGATCTGATAGACGATGATAGGAAAGGCTAGGAGGACCCCCACCACCACGGCCAGCTTGAGGGTGATGAAGAAGGGATCGGCGGGAGACAGGTAGATGAGGCGGAAGTCCGGATCCCCATACGCTATCCGCATGGGGCGCATGAGGAGCTCCATCACTCCAAAATAATAGACGAACACGAAGCCGATGACCGTTCCCGCCACGAGGGCCAACAGGCTCCAGAGAATCCTCCACCGGAGCTCCTCGAGATGCTCCAGGAAGGGCATTTCCCCCCGTCGTCGCGCGAATTCCCCTAGGTTACCCATATGGAGGCTTTATCAGAGCGGAAGCTCTTCCTGTTCCCGAGCTTCGGCTTCCTGCCGCTGCCGGGCGTTGAGGTCGTCTACAAAGTGTTGGAACTCTTCGATGTCCTGGAAGTTCCGGTACACCGATGCGAAACGGACGTAGGCAACTCGATCGAGAGGCTTGAGCCGATCCATGACCATCTCCCCGAGGAGGGAGCTGGGAACCTCCACCCCGGCCTGTCTGGAGAGTTCGTCTTCGATCTCGTCGGCCAGGGCTTCGACCTGAGAAGCTGAGACCGGCCGTTTCGCACAAGCGATCTGGAGGCTCTTGGCCAGCTTCTCCCGGTCGAAATTCTCTGCGCTCCCATCCCGTTTCAGGACCTGGATGGTCCGACCTTCCACATACTCATAGGTGGTGAATCGCTCCCCACACTCCAGGCACTCCCGACGTCGCCGCACGGCCCTGCCGCCACGGCTGGTTCGGGTATCCACCACCCGGTTGTCCGCGCCGTCACATTGGGGGCATCGCATGAGTCGTAGGGAATCCTGGGGAGAGGTTGGTGCGCCCGGAGGCGCGAGGCGGGGCCGGTAACCGGGGCCCCTACCCGATCTCGCCGAGGCGCTCCTGAGCGGCGGTAGCCGCGTCGGTTCCCACGTAGCTGTTCACCACTCTTTCCAAGTACACCCGGGCGTCGTCCAGTTGGTCGAGCTCGATGTACGTCGCCCCCACCCGGTACAAGGCCTCCGGAACCCTTCCGGCGGTCGGGAAGAGCTCCGGAATCCTGAGAAACGCCTGGATCGCCTCCTGGAGCCGGTCCTCCTGGACCAGAATGTCGGCCAGGAAATAATGGGCGTCGGGAGCCAACTCGTCGTCCGGATACTCCCTGAGGAACTGCTGGAAGGCCCGCCGGGCCGTGTTCATGGAGCGGTTGTTGAACTGGGTGACGGCGGCGTTGTACATATCCACCGGGCCACCCGCCCGGTCCTGGGCGGGAAGGAAGTCCACCTCCACCCTCTGCCCCGGCTCCGTGTCGGTTCGCATGGGAGGAAGAGCGCCGGACCGCTGGGATTCGAGCAAGTCCCGAATGGTCATCAGCGACTGTTGGTTCATCCGGAGAAGCTCCTGAATGGTACGGAGCTCCTCCTCGATGCCCTGCAACCGTCGATTGGTGTCCCCCCGGGACTCGAAAATCTCATCGGACTGTCGCCCAAGGGTGTCCTGAACAGCCAGGTTCAGCCCCGACAGCTCTTCCAAAGCCTGCCGCTGTTGGGCCGCCAATGCCCGGATTTCGTCCTGAACATCGCGGATGTCCCCTTTGGTGGCACACCCGGAGAGGATCAGCCCGACCAGGCCCAGGACGAGCCAACGGGTCCCGCGAACCCGGGCACCGGGAAAAGGCCCGGTACCCGGGATATGGGATGGAGCAAGATTCAGCATTTGCCTACGGAGTGCCCCCCGGGTTGATATCGTTCTGGCCGGCGGTGATGATGAACTCGGCCCGCCGGTTCTGGGCCCAGGCGTCCTCATCGCTTCGGGTCACCAGGGGGCGGTCTTCCCCGAAGGAAACGATGGCGAACCGGGACGCGTCCAAGCCAAAGTTCGTAAAGAAATCTACCACCGCCTGGGCCCGACGGTTCCCCAAGGCGTCGTTGTACTCGTTGGAGCCCCGGTCGTCACAGTGGCCCTCGATGCGCAGCCTGACGCTGGAGCTGGCCCTGAGGATCCCCAGCTTGGCTCTTAGGACCCGCTCGGCGTCCGGACGAATCTCGGCCATGTCGAGGTCGAAATGGATCCGTTCGGCCAGAGTGGCCCGTGCCTCGGCGAGGGCGGCCTCCAGGGCTGCGGCCTCTCGTGCGGCGGCTTCTTCGGCTGCCCGTGCGGCGGCTTCCTCAGCCAATACCCTCTGGCGCTCCGCCTCGATAGAGTCGAGCTCGGCCTGGGTCGGTCCCGTTGGCTCAGGCGGCGGAGGTGGATCCTTCTTGCAGGCGCCCACGAAAACGACAGCGGCCAGAGCCATGACGACAAAAGTGCGGTATCTCATTCCGACTCCCAGTTAAGAAAAGGGTACGTACACAAAAACCACTCGGAGGGGCATAACCCCCCGAATCTAAAGGAGTTTACCGGCCGTGTCAGGGCCAGGCTCACACCATGGCATATACCTCAAAAACCCCCTTCGCGCAACGTCTCCTCCACCGACTCGGCCAAGGAGGGAGACCATTCCGGCACGTTGGAGCGGATGTTGGAGACCAGGGGCCGGATCCGGCCCGTGGAGGCATCCACCACAAACAACCCAAAGCCGTAGCTCCGCTCCCCCGAAAAGACCAGGTGACGTCCGTCTGGGGCCCAGCTCGGGTCCTCGTTGTTCCCCTCCGCCGTGAGCCGGAGAACCCGGGCACTTCGGGACTCCACCTCCGCCACCAGGATCTGGTACCGCCCATATCGGGCGATGCGGCCGTGAAAGGCCACCCGGTCGCCGGTGGGGGACCAATCGGGGGAAGTATAGTACCCGGGAGAACTGGGAACATAAGGGGAAATGAGGTCCGCCTGTCCGCCCCGGGAGGAGACCACATATACCTGGGGAATATGTGTTCCGAGGCGGTTGGAGTTGAAAGCGAGCCGGCTACCGTCAGGGGAGTAGGAAGGGGCGATATCTTCCCATCGTCCTCCCTGAATGTGGGTCAGGCAGCAATTCCGTTCCACATCGTAGCTGAAGAGCCCCGTCCGGTTGTAGCCCATGAGGCCAAAGGCCAGTTCACGGCCGTTGGGATGGTAGGCCGGGGTGGCTTGCTGCCCTTCCCGACCCGGGTCCAAGACCCTCTCCCTTCCGGTCCTGAAATCCAACTCGAAGATCTGATGTGGCTCCCAGTCCACGGATTGGACGTACGCCAACTTCTCCCCGGAAGGATGCCACGCCGGCGACTTGCTGATGGTCCCGTTGTTGGTGATCCGCCTCATGTTCTCACCGTCGGAATCCACCAGGTAGATCTCCTGGACGCCACCATCCAAGATCCGGGAGAAGGCGATCCGGCTGGCCGCCATCCCCGGTTCGTCGAAAATCCATTCCACGATCTGGTCCGAGACTCGGTGCACTGCCATGCGAAAATGCTCGGAAGCCGGGTCTGGAAGGGGGAAACGGGCCTGCTCCCTCACTTCGGCGTAG
>JAUXEE010000147.1 GCA_030618065.1 Gemmatimonadota bacterium | reverse complement strand
TCGGCGTCGTTCTCCTGATCGGCGCTGAGGGGGAAGCAGGCGAGCTGGGTCTCGTTCATGAAGCCGTTGGGAAAAAGGGGCCGGAGGGTCCGGTCGATGAGGCGGGCCGAGAGAATCTCCTTCTCTCCGGGCCTGCCTTCTCGCTTGAAGAACCCGCCGGGGATCTTCCCGCCGGCATAGGCCTTCTCCCGATATTCCACGGTGAGGGGGAAGAATGGGAGGTGGGTGGGTCTTTCCTGCGCGGTGGCCGCAATCAAAATGACGGTCTCACCGAACTGGATCAGGCATGAGCCTGCCGCCTGTCGGGCCATGCGGCCCGTCTCTACCGTGAGGGTCCTGCCTGCGAACTGTCTCTCAATCCTCTGGATCATCTTCTCTTCTCTTCCTTTTCTCTTCTTCGTTTCTTCTTCGTTTCTTCTTCGTATACAATCAGCTTCGTATGCAATCAGCTATTCACCTAGGCCACGCCCAAAGGCCCGAGGATGGGATTTCGCCTCAGCCTCAGGATTCGGAAATCCGGGGGGATCAGGGTGGGGGCAGCTCCAGCCTTCATCGTGGAAAAAAAGCGGCGACAGCGAGGCGCCATCACCGCTCTTCTCTCTCTTGCTAATGACGGAGGCCAAGTGCTAATGACGGAGGCCAAGTGCTAATGACGGAGGCCAAGATCCGCAAGGAGCCCCCGGTACCTCTCCGAGTCTGTCCGCTTCAGGTATTCAAGGAGGCGGCGGCGGCGTCCAACCATCTTCAGGAGGCCGCGGCGACTATGGTGATCTTTTTTGTGTTGATCGAAGTGGCTCCGAAGGTCGTTGATTCGGGCCGTCAGGAGGGCAGCCTGGACAGAAGCGCTGCCACGATCATCTTCGTGGAGTTGGTGCTTTTTAATGATTTCTTCGCGGTCGATAGACATCTCGTTCGAGCCTCCGCAGGAGTTTATGCTGCAGGGGAAGCCCCTCCTCGCATATTTTTCTGAAAACCTTTATAGCCTGTAAGAATATCAAAACTGAGTAATGGCCTCAACCCCACTCCTGCCAACCTCGCTCCTACCGACCTCGCTCCTACTTGTTTCTGTCGTAGGCCAAAGTAGCCCTGGCAGCTTCCACATCGAACTTGAGCTGATCCACCAGAGCCGAGGCCGAGGCGAAGGGCCGGACCTCCCGGAGGTGCCGAATGAACTCGACCCTGACCTCCTCCCCATAGATATCCTCATCGAAATCCAGGAGATGCAGCTCGATGGTGGGCCGGGATCCGGTGAACGTGGGCCGGGGCCCGATATGGATGGCCCCATCGAATACGCCTCGCTTGAGACATCCTCGGACGGCATACACTCCCGGCGGCGGGATGAGCTTACCGTTCATCGGGACAAAAAGATTAGCCGTGGGAAACCCGAGTTTTCGGCCTCGGCCGTCCCCTCGGACCACCAATCCTCTGACGCAGTAGGGGCGTCCCAGGCCCTCTCGAGCCATCTCGACATCTCCCTCCAAAAGGGCCTTCCGAATTCGCGTGGACGAGACGGCCGTCTCACCGGCCCGGATGGGGGAGACCACATCCACCGCAAAGCCCAGCTCATCACCGATGCGTTTGAGGGTGGCCACATCCCCGGACCTCCCCTTCCCGAACCCGTGGTCGTATCCGATGACCAACTCCCGGACGCCCAGGCGCCCCAGGAGGATCTCCTCGACGAAACGCCGAGGGGAGTACTCCGCGAGGATGTGGTTGAAAGAGAGAAAAACCGCGTAGTCCAGTCCGGTTTCGGCAAGGATCTCCTTCTTCTCCGCAGGTGTGGTGAGAAGAAGGGGGGCGTTATCGGGTCGAACGATCTGCAGCGGATGAGGGTGGAAGGTCACCAGGACGCTCCGCCTCCCCGATTCCCTGGCCCGACGGCCGATCTCCTGGAGGACCGCCCAGTGCCCGCGATGCACTCCGTCGAAAGTCCCCACCGTGATGACCGTCCCGCGTCCATCCGCGGGCAGACCCGGCGGGAGGCCGGGATCGATGGCGAAATCAGTCATTGGCCGGGCCAGCTTCGAAAACCTTCCGTGGCCGCAGTCGGTCACCCTCTCTGGTCGCCACCGCCAGTAGATTTCCGTCCAGGAGCACCCGAACCGGGGCCTCCTCGGGAACCTCCGTCCGTTGGATGGAAAGAAACTGACCCTGTCGAATCCGGGCCGCATCCTCCGGTCCGACCTCAAAAGAGGGGAAATGGGCCAGGGCGAGGGCAGGTGGAAGGAGATTGGCTCGGATCGCCTCAGGGTCGCTCAGGGCGTCGAGGGAGGAGGCCGATGCACCGGAGAAAGGGCCGATGGCTGTGCGCCGAAGATCCGAAAGGTGCCCTCCCACCTTTAGGGACCGGCCCAGATCCCGGGCCAGGGCCCGGATGTACGTCCCCGAAGAGCAGCGTACCTCCAGACGAACCCGAGGCAATTCCACCTCCAGAACCGTCAGATCGTAGACCTCGACCTCCACTGGCTCCAGCTTCACCTCTTCACCCCGCCGAACCCTCCGGTGTGCAGCTTCACCCTGGATCTTCTTGGCGGAGTAAACCGGAGGCCTCTGAGAGATCCTCCCCCTGAGGAGCTCCAGGGCCGCCTCCAACTCGTCGATCCGGACCTCTTTCCAGCCCGAGTCCTCTGAAACGATCTCACCCTCCCGATCATGGGACGCCGTCTCGACACCCAGGTGAACGGTGGCTTCGTACTCCTTGTCCATGCCGAGGAAATACTCGGAAAGGCGGGTCGCGGACCCGAGGAGGACGAGAAGAAGCCCCGAAGCAAAGGGATCCAGCGTCCCGGCGTGGCCGACCTTCCGGATCTGGGCAGCCTTTCGGATCTTCCCAACCACGTCATGGGAGGTCGGGCCCACGGGCTTGTCTACCAGGAGGATGCCGGAGGGAGGTGTCACTCGTCTCCCTCCCTACTCTCCCCGACCCCATCTGCATCGGGCGGATCGACGGCCAGTCCATCAGCCTCCGTCCCACCTTCCGGTAGGGCCTCGCTCAGGACCTCATTCAGGACCTCTTCGATGCGAAGGGCCGAATCCAGCGTAGTATCGTGAAGGAACCGGAGTTCAGGGATCCGTCTGATGCTGAGGACCTTCGCCAGTTCCCTCCGGATGAAAGGGGCCGCCGCCTCCAAGCCCTTCAAGGTCTCCTCCACCTTCACGTCCTCGTCCAACGGCCGAATGAACACCCGGGCGAGCCAGAGATCCGGCGTCACCCGTGCTTCCGTAACCAAAATCCGTCCCACACGGGGATCTCTGACTTTCAGCGACAGAATCTGGGAGATCTCCCTTTTGAACTGCTCGTTCAGGCGGGCTTTTCGATGATGGGTCATAGCCGTGTTCTCGCTGAGTGGCCTCCAGGCCTCGTCACCGGAATGAGCGTTCCATGTGAAGAATGATGGCCCGCCCGTCCCTCTCCACGAAGCGGTCCAACTTGTCCAGGATAGAGTCGGCAAGGCCCCGGTCGGTGGTCACTACAGCGACGGTCAGCTCGGCACGCGTCCACACGTCCTGGTGACGGGTCTCAGCGACCGAGACGCGAAAGCGGTGCTGAAGGCGCTCCTTCAAGGACTTCACCACCCTACGCTTCTCTTTGAGAGATCTACACTCGGGAAGGGAGAGGTCCCATGACCCGACGGCGATTACCATGCTGGCCTACTCCAGGAAGGGACTCCGTGCTCGGTGCGGACAGGCCCCTACCCTCGCCCCCTTTTTGCTCGGGAATCGGCAAGCGTCCTGGCCACCTCCTCGACCTCGTAGCATTCGATGACGTCGCCCACCTTCACATCGTTGAAGTTGGCGATGCCGATACCGCACTCGAAGCTTTCCCGCACTTCCTTCACGTCGTCCTTGAACCTCTTGAGGGAGGAAAACTCTCCATCGTAGATCACGACGCCGTCCCGTATGAGGCGGGCCCTGGCCTTTCGGTTGATGATCCCTTCGGTCACGTAAGAACCCCCGATGGTTCCCACCTTCACGATCTTGAAGATGTCCCTGACCTCGGCGGATCCGACGACCTTTTCCCGACGTTCCGGAGCCAGCATCCCTTCCAGCGCCGCTCGAACCTGATCCACAGCTTCGTAGATGATATCGAACACCTGGATGTCCACCCCATCGCGCTCAGCAAGATTCCGGGCATTGGCATCGGGACGAATCCCCAGTCCCATAATGACGGCTCCAGCAGGCCCAGCGAGAATGACGTCGGATTCGTTGATGGCGCCCACAGCCCGATGAATGATCTCTACCTTGACTTCTTCGGTGCCTAGCTGCTCCAGGGAGTCGGAGAGGGCCTGAACCGACCCGTCCACGTCTCCCTTGATGATGAGGGGCAGAGTGCTCACCTTTCCGGCCGCCAGAAGCTGGGAGAAATCTCCGAGCTTGAAGCCCCTCTCCTTGATGCGGAGCTGCTTCTCCCTCTCCAACCGTTGGCGGTTGGCCGCGATCTCAGCGGTTTTCTCCGCAGCTTTGACGGAAAAGGCGTCGCCGGCTTGGGGCACGCCGGCCGCACCCAAGACCTGCACAGGGATCCCGGGCCCGGCTTCCTTCACCGGCTTTCCTCGCTCGTCCAGCATGGCCCGGACCCGACCATCGAACAGGCCACAGATGAAGTTGTCTCCCACCCGCAGTGTTCCGTTCTGGACCAGCACGGTGATGACGGGACCCTTCCCCACGTCCAGGCGGGATTCGATGACGGCCCCGTGGGCATCCCGGTCAGGATTGGCCCGGAGCTCGAGTATCTCGGCCTGGAGGAGAAGCTTCTCCAGGAGTTCTTCGATTCCGGTCCCCTGCTTCGCGCTGATTTCGGCGTCCAGGACTTCTCCCCCGAACTCTTCCACCGTGACGTCGTGTTGGAGGAGCTCCTGCTTGACCTTGGTGGGATTCGCCGTGGGGAGATCGATCTTGTTGACGGCCACAACCAGGGGAACCCCGGCGTTGCGGGCGTGGCTGATGGCCTCCACGGTCTGTGGCATGACGGAGTCGTCGGCCGCGACCATGAGGACCACGATATCCGTCACGTCCGCACCCCGGGCCCGCATGGCCGTAAAGGCGGCGTGCCCCGGAGTATCCAGGAAAGTAATGGACCGATCGTCCGGGAGCTCCACGTGGTAGGCCCCGATGTGCTGGGTGATACCTCCAGCCTCTCCGGCCACCACATTCGCGCTCCGGATCTGGTCCAGAAGCTTGGTTTTCCCGTGGTCCACATGTCCCATGATCGTGACCACCGGGGGCCGGGGTCGGAGATCTCCCTCCTCGTCCACTTCTTCGTCCGCGACCTCTTCAGCGGCGTACTCCGTCTCCCTCACCGCGGTGAATGCGAATTCTTCCAGAAGGAGCTCGATCTGGTCGAAGTCCAGCCGCTGATTGATGGTGATCATCAGGCCCATGTTCTTGAAGGCGGACCCTATGATCTCGGTGGAGGAAATGTCGATGAGCTCTCCAAGCTCGGCCACGGTCAGGAACTCGTTCACCCTCACGGTCGTCCGCTCCCGCTCCTGCTCCTGGCGCTCTTCCTCCTCTTGGGCCTGGATCTCCTCTTTGGTGGGCACGGAGCCCTTTACCCGCCGCCGCTTCTTGCCACCGCCACCCTTGAGCTCGGCCATTACCCGCTGGATGTTGGACTGTACCGCGGTCTGGTCCACCCGCTGTCGCTTCTTCCCCTTCTTCTCCTTTTTGCTCTTCCGGTGTCCTTCGGCGGTGTACCCCTCCGCCTGGATCCGGACATTCCCTCCGGGGACAGCCGTTGCAGCGGGAGAAGAAACCAGTTTCCGAATCACCCTGACTGGGCCTTCAGGCCCGGACCGCCTCACGGGTTCGGGCTTGGCAGTCGGCTCCGGGGACTCGATTACTTCGACATCTTCCGCTTCCGCCTCGCCACCGGGAAGCTCCACGGCCTCCGATT
>JAUXEE010000085.1 GCA_030618065.1 Gemmatimonadota bacterium | reverse complement strand
CCGAACGGCTACATGCTGTACCCGCTCTCCGACGTCTACCAACTCCGCCGTGAGGAAATCCAGCATTCTCATGGAACTTTCCCGCAGGTCGTCCGCCACCCCGGCCCGGTCCATGAGTTCCCGGGTCGCCAGGGCCTTCCGCTCCGGCAGCAGCGCCCGGAGAAAGGCGAAGTGATGAAGCTTTCCCACGATTCCTCCCCGCCGGTCCTGAACGAGAACGGCCCTATGGGGTTGGCGATCGGGAGATAGCCCTTCCTGGGACTTCTGGAGCGCCCGGAGTGCGTCGAAGACGGTGGCGTCTTCGTCCACCACGGCATACTCAGATAGCGCCAACATGAGGTCTTTGACTTTCTTTTCCATCGTCGATCCTCTCCGCCCTGGGGGTCAACTGACCACCAGGGGGAGCTCCACGGTGAAAGTGCTACCTTCTCCAGGGGCGCTCGCCACATAAAACGCCCCGCCAAAACTCTGGATGATGCTGTAGCTGACGCTGAGGCCGAGGCCCGTGCCCTTCCCTGGATCTTTGGTCGTGAAGAAGGGCACGAACACCCGCTCCATCTGGTCCGGGGTCATGCCGCACCCCGTGTCCCTGATAGAGATGGCCGCTCTTTCTCCCTTCCTCACGGTGGTCAGGGTGAGCGTGCCACCTCCGGGCATGGCGTCCATGGCGTTCTTAACCAGGTTCAAGAATACCTGGATCAGTTGGTTTCGGTCCGTGAGGATCTCGGGAATGGAGTAGTCGTACCGGCGGACGACCTCGACATTCGAGAGGGCCAGCTCGTTTCCAAGCATCACCTCCAGGACTTCGTCGAGAATTTCCCGGATCAGGTGGGGCTCTACCTTGACCTCAGCCTGCCGCACGAAGGTGAGTAGCTTTCGGGTGATGTCCCGGCATCGGAATACGGCTTCATGGATGGCCTCCAGGTGTTCCGGAACATCCAGGGGCTCATCGTCTTCCTCGATAAGTTCCGGATCCAGAGCGTCCTGCATTACACCCACTTCCTCGGCGATGATGGCCAGGGGGTTGTTGATCTCGTGGGCGATGCCAGCGGCAAGCTCGCCGACCGAAGCGAGCTTCGCGGCCTGGACGAGTTGCCCGGAAAGCTCGGCCTCATGCTTCTCCGAAGCGAGCTGCCTCTCGGCGAGCTTCCGGGCACGGAATAGGATCAGGAAACCCATCAGCACAAAGATCGCCACCGTGAATACGGAGATGGTCCTGGGTAGGGCCGTCACGCCCAAGCCGGGCTGGCTCCCGGCACTGGTGACTATGAATGCCCAGGGGGTCTCACCCAACCAGGCGAAGGCGTAGCCTGGTGCGTCCGAGCCACGGCCTCCCGGGACAAAACCCCGCTCCGTGTCCTGGGGAGGCACGAAACTCGAGACCCCAAGAGGCTCACCGACCTGGGGCGTGGTGACCTGAAGGACTCCGGACCCGTTCACGATGGCCGAGTGCACCTCTCCCGCACCCTCGAGCGTGGTCAGGTAATCTGCCAGCCTCTCTGGCGACAGCGTCGACCGGAGCACCTGAACACCGCCATCCCCCTGCCTTCTTACCGCGATGGTGAAGTGCGGCTGGTCGCGAAAGCCGAGGTAGATCTCGGTGATGATGGAGGACCTATCGCCGGCAAGGAGATCTATGAACCACTCTTCATTCTCGTAGCTCACCAGGCTCGGGAAATTGACCGGCCCGACGTAGGCGACCAAATCGCCGGACCCGCTCACAACGCCCAGGTCGACGAACGCGTCGCTGGTGAGGCGAAGATCCTCCAAGAGGCTGCCGAGGAAGGGTTCATCGACCTCCAGACCCGGAAAGAGTGGATCGTCGATGAGGTTCTCGAGGTTGACCGCGCGCTCGAGGAGGAAGAGGTCGAAGGTCTTTGCCTGGTGCTCCGCGATGACTTCCAGGTGAGCCCGCAGGCTCTCCCGCAACAAGCGCCGGTATTCGATCTGGAAGAAGACCGTCAGAAGCAGGAGCGGCATGAAGTACAGAAGGGCCATTCGACCCAGATTGTACCAGAAGACTTCCCGGTAATGCTGGCCCTTGAGAGCCTGAAATGCCAACTCGGACATCTTTCGCCCGGAACTCGTCGATGCTAACTCGAGGATCCGGGCGCACCCGAAGCCAAGAGAGGACTGTATCGAGGGTAACGTAGCACCCGCCAATTCCCGAAGGAAGTACTCAAAGGTGCCAACGATGGAGACAACATAAGCTCGCCTCAATCAAAAATTCTCATTAGGCTGAACGGAGGATCATGGCCGGGAGTCAGAGGTCGAATTCAAACGGAATCTCCACCCGCACCCGGGTCCCTTCCCCCGGGGCGCTCTCCACCGAAATAGATCCCTCGTGATGCTCCAGGACGGCCTTTACGATGGCCATCCCCAACCCGGATCCGTCGGGAGCGAATTCCCGGGCCACCTTTGACCGGAAGAACTCGTCGAAAATCCTCGGAAGATCTTCTTTCGGGATTCCGATTCCGGTGTCCTCGACCTCCATGACCAGCCGACCTCCGACCCCGTGGACCCGGAGGGTCGCCGATCCGCCTTTCGGGGTGTAGCGGACGGCATTGCCGAGGAGGTTCGCCAGGAGGTCCCCCAGACCCTCGGGATCGCCGAGGATCGCGGGCAACTCCCCCTCGACCTCAGCGGACAGCGACACACCGGCCTCTTCCGCACGGAACTCCAGCCTCTCCATGGCATGCCGAGCCAAAACAGCGGGCTCCACCAGGGTGAAATCCGCGACGGCCCGACCTCCCTTCGCACGGGAGAGCGAAAGGAGCTCCTGGGTGATGTCGGCCAGTTCTCCCGCCCGTCGGTGGGCACGGCGAATCAGGTCGAGGGTTTTCTCGGCCACGGTTTCAGGCATCATCTCCAGCACCACGGTCAGAGCCGTTCGGATGGTTCCCAGGGGACCCCTCAGCTCATGGGCCACCTTCCGCATATACTGGGATTTGGCCTCTTCGGCGGCGCTCAATTCGGCGCAGGTGGCTTCTAGGCTCTCCGTCTTGTCAGCCAGATACCTGGAGAGGACCACCACGTCCAGTTCCCGCCGCCGCAGGCGGGCGGCAATGGAGCTCGCCAGATATGCCGCCACAAAGAGGGTCACCCCCAGGAGGAAGAGTTGCGCTCCTACCAGACCCGGATCGAGATACCCGTCCAACCGCCAGTGGCCTTCCAGAGCGTAGTGGGGGAGGATCCCCCAGAATTCCCCAAGGGCGACGGCCGACAGGAAAACGAGCCCCGCCGTGGCGACGACGTAGGTGGCCTGCCGGGAGAGGAGGATACTGGCAATGATGATGTGGAAGAGAAAGAAGACCCGGAGGGGATTCTCGATCCCGCCTGCGAAGTGCAGGAGTAGAGCCAGGAAGAACAGGTCGAACCCGATCTGGGCGCCGGCCAAAAGCGCCGCCTGGGCAGCCTTCGAATCGTAGTATTCCACTCCGGGTAGGGTGCGCGGGAGAATGAACCGCGCGACGCCACCGACTGACTCCTCACCCTCTCCGCCTGAGCCATTGCCAGAATCGCCTACCCCACCACGGCGCACTCTCCGGAGGACGAGCCCGAGAATCATGTTGTAAAGGGCGAGCATCCCGAGGACAGTAAAGATCTGAGAGAAGTAGATATGGATGGGAAGGACCCTTCGGGCGACCTCCACGAAGAACAGGGATCCCCCCACCGCGACCCACCGCAGGCGGATGAGCCACCCGAGACGCCCGATCAACACCTCGGTCGCAGGAAGAGCCCTCGGCTTCTCCGGAATCGAATGCTCCGGCTTTCCTCCATCCATCGGTCGACTCCCCTGATTCCCGCTGCGGTCCTCTACCTGGATCCGCTGCTGATGGCCAACACTCGCTCCAACTCCTTCAGGAGGATCTCTGGCTCCACGGGCTTATCCACAAAGCCCTGGACGGGGAGGTACTCCCCAGGTGAGTACGTTCCGTCTCCAGAGTCCGGATAGAACCGAAGCGGCGTCGCCTCGTGGATCGCCGTAAGCATGATGATGGGAACATCCTGGAAGTAGGTCTCCTTCCGGCTGCGGAGATCCCAGACGACATGGAAGCCCTCCGTCGCCTCGGGCATCATGACATCCAGCACGATCAGGTCGGGGCGCTCGGCTTCCGCCTGGGAAAGTGCCTGTGAGGCATCCTTCGCGGACACCACCTCGTAGTTGCGGCCTTCCATGACCATGGTGAGGATGTCTACCAGGTCCTGATCGTCGTCCACCAGGAGAATCTTAGTCTTGCCTTCCATCGTTCCCCCTTTCGTACAGGGAGACGCCCAGGGCCAGCTCCTCGAGCGACTCCTGGCGCAAAGCCTCCGATGCCACCTTCTTGGGTACCAGGCCCAGCGCCAGGGCGACTCCGTAGAGGATCGCCTCAGGCCGGGGCGGGCATCCCGGTATGTAATAGTCTACCGAAACCGCCTGATCGGCACCCCCGAGAACGCTGTAACTGTCGAACCAGGGGCCGCCCCCGCAGGCACAGGAACCCACGGCAAAGACCAGTTTCGGCTCAGGAACCGCTTCCAGAAGTCGTTGGAGCGCCGGGGCGACCTGACGCGTGACCGGACCGCTGGTCAGGAGCACATCGGCGTGCCGGGGAGAGCCCACCAACCGGATCCCGAAGCGCTCAGCGTCGTAGTACGGCGTCAGAACGTCGATCACCTCGATGTCGCACCCGTTGCAGGCTCCGGTATTCACATGATAAACCCAGAGCGCCTTCGGGAACGCCTTCCGGCAGAGCCCTTTCAGCATCGTTCACTCCCATCCCACGGAGGGGATTCGGAAGACCGGTCAACCCGGGAGCGCACCATCACTCACCCTCCCACCGTCGCCAGAATCGCGGAGGCCTGATCCAGGAGCCTGTACGCGATCTGGGGGAACACTCCCAGGGCCAGGCATGCCATGGCCAGGATCACCATTGGCCCCCAAACGCTAGCCGGCACCTCCCGAACCTCGTCCAGTCGAGAGACCCCTCCGGCGGGTTCGGCCCAGAACACACGGTAGGCGGGCCGGACGAGGGCCACCATGGTCAACAGGCTGGTGAGAACCGCTACCCCCACAGCCCACCAGAGCCCCGACTCGGCCAGGGCCAGGTAGACGGTAAGCTTGCTCATGAACCCGTTGAAGGGCGGGAAGCCGGAGATCGCCAGGGCTCCCACAAGGAAGCAGACGCTGGTCACCGGCATTCGCCTGGCCAGACCGCCGAGGTCACTCACCCGCCGGCTTCCGGTGGCGTAGATCAATGCCCCCACTGACATGAAGAGGAGGGCCTTGAAGATCGCGTGGTTCAGGAGGTGGAAGAGACCACCGTAGCAACCCAAGTAGGTCCCCAGGGCGATGCCGGCCAGGACGTACCCCATCTGGCTCACCGAGGAGTAAGCGAGGAGCCGCTTCAGGTCGTCCTGGACCATGGCCAGAAGGACGCCCAGGAGCATCGTGAACACTCCCAGCGCCACCAGGAAGATCGTGATCTGGGGGATGGCCGGGAAGAAGATGCTCACGGTTCGCGCCAGTGCGTAGAGTGCGACCTTGATCATCACCCCGGAGAGAAGGACGCTCACCGGAGTCGGCGCCTCGGCGTGGGCGTCCGGAAGCCAGGGGTGGAAGGGGGCGATGCCCCCCTTGGTGCCGAATCCGATGATCAGAAGGGAGACCGAAACCAGGGCGGTTCGGTTCGGGATGAGGCCGGCTACGCCCCTCACCTCGCTGAGAAGGAGGGCGTCCCGCCCGCCTAACTCACCGGTGGCGGCTCCCGCAGCGTACACGACCACGCACCCGAAGAGAGCGAAGGTGACCCCGACCGTCAGGAGCATGAGGTACTTGTACCCCGCTTCCAGGGCCCGGCGATCCCAGAAGAACGCCACCAGGAGTCCCGACGATAGAGTCGTGGCCTCCACCGCCACAAAGAGCATGATGATGTTGTTCGTGACGGCGGCCCAGGTCATGGTTCCCAGGAACCAGAGGAAAAGGGCGTAGAAGATGGCCAGACGGTGCTCCGGCTTCCCGATTCCACTCCGCTCCGAGAGCTTGGCGTGCTCCATGTAGCGGACGGAGTAGAGGCTGGTGACGACGCCGACTCCGCAGACGATCAGCACCACCAGGGCAGAAAGGGCGTCCACCCGAAGCTCGTTCCCCCACCCGACCAGTACGACGCCTCCAAACACCCGGGCAGCCATCTGGAACGCCAGTCCCACCATTACGGTCGAAGTCAGGAGGGTCATACCCTGACAGAAGCGGTGGCCCAAGCGCCCTCCGGCGAGGACCACGAATCCGGCCAGGATCGGCAGGAGGAAGATGGCGGCCGGAAGAACCGACGTGAGTTCGGCGGGGGATTCAATGGCTACCATTGGAGCCCCCTCAGCCGGAAGGTGTCGGTGGTCCCGAACTCGCGGTACACCCCCTCGATGACGTAGAGGAGGAGGAAGACCGTGATCACGACCTCCGAAGCGATGCCGAAAAGGGCCGTTTCGGAGAGGCCCGGAGCCAGGCTCACCAAGCTCAGGTGGACCCCATTCTCCAGCAGGCAGAGGCCGATCACCGTTTTGATGGCATCCCGTCTGGTCAGGAGCGCATAGAGGCCCAGCGCGAAAACCGTAGCCGCCACCGCCAAGTTCGTGCGGAACACTTCCTCCTGGGCGAGAGCGGTGGGGGCCAGGAGGTCGACCTGGCTGTGGGTGAGGCGGAAGAAGCCGATCATGAGTACCGCCGCCACGACTACGGAGGGCACGAAGCCGACGATTGGGGAGCGCTCGATCTCCTGGGTCTTCTTGATGGTGCGAAAGAGGAACCAGGGGATGAGGATCGCCTTGGTGACCAGAGCCGTGGCGGCCCACCAGTAGAGGGCGTGGTTGAAGGAGGCGAAGCTGGCGAGAAGCGCGACAATCAGGAGCGCCTGGAAAAGGTACGCCACCGCCGCGAGCTTCAGCTTCCGGAGCTCAACAGCCAGCACCGACGTGATCACTACGGTGAGGCTCAGGACCCGGATCAGGTCTACCGGAAGCGCCATCTCGGTCATGAGCGTTCTCCCTTTCCGGGCCCCGTTGCTTGGGCCGAAACCCCGTGGAGAGCCGGCACCTCCGCTCCCGGTCGCACACTAGCTTCGTCCGACCGGAACCCTGTGACCGAGATCTTCTCGAGGGAGGTGGGAGGCGGGAAGCAGCGGCCGCACCGCTGACACGGCCCCATGAACACCTCCAGCGTCAGCACCATGTCGTCGGCCGAGTCGGTGGCCGTCTCGAACTCCTGGCTCATGCTGATGGCCCCCTCCGGGCACACCTCCTCGCACCGCCCGCAATAGGTGCAGCGGGACCACCTGAACTCCAGGACCCGTGTGAGCTGGCCGGTGTCCCGGATAAGGATGACGCCTGCAGGGCAGACGTCCGCGCACCCCCCGCACCCGAAGCAGAGATCCGGGTCCACCCTGATCTTGCCACGGAAGCCCGGGGCCGGGTCGTGGGGCTCGAAGGGGTACGGGAGGGTTACCCGGCCCGCCCGGAGGCAGATAAGCGCTTCACGAAGCTTGCTCAGCAGCACGGATTTCCTCCTACATCCCAATGACCGCGAAGGCCAGGGCAGCCAGGGAGACGAAGACCACCCGGAGGTAGTATCCCATGGCCTGCT
>JAUXEE010000187.1 GCA_030618065.1 Gemmatimonadota bacterium | reverse complement strand
CTTACCTCAACCCCAGAATAGGTTCATCACGACCAGGACACTTCCGACCACGGCACCCAGCACATACCCTAAGCGGACGATCAACTTCATCTCACGGTCCGTCACCCGCTTGATCAACTCCTCCATCTTGGCCGTAGGGAAGTTCAGCACCTTCTCTTCGACTCTGTCAGCCACATTGATGCGGTGGACCACATCCGGGACCTGGGTTTGGAGCCATCCCCAAAGGGGATCGCCTAAGGCCGCTTCAATCCGCTGAGGGGCCTCGGGAGGAAGCCAATCCGCCGGTTTACCGATGGGCAGGTCCAGCAGCGTGTCGGTCATGCGGTCAGCCCACCGTCTGAAGAGGCCAAGGGCCGCTTCACTTCGAGCCGCAGAGGCCAGCCAGCGGGAGAGGGTCTCGGGTGGAACCTTTTCCAGGACTTCGCCCCATGTCCGGGTGCCCGCCTTGTCCAAGGCGCTTTCCAGCTTCTCGACAAGAAAACCTCGGGTGGCAGGATCCCGGGCTACACCTACGGCCCACCCCGTCAGAGTTGCCTGGGCCTCCTTGACGCTGGGATCTTCCGGGTTCCCCAGCACTGAAGCCACGGGGCGGCGGAGGAAGTCCACGATGGCGTCGTTCACACCTCTGGCCATGGCGTCCTGGATGGCCTTCTCCCTCAGCATCTCCGAAAGGCGTTCGGCGCCCTCCCTCTCGATGGTGTCCAAAACCCGATCGACGGTCTCTTCGGTGACGATAAGGCGAGCCACGACTCGCTGGTAGAAGTTCAGATCTCTGAGGAACCGGTGGAAAAGCTCATGGAGGGTTCGCTCGAATCGGACCCGGGCCTCCTGATCCTCCAGGATGCGGCCCAGGCGCTTCAAGGCCAAGGGCAGGTAGGATGAGATGGCTTTCTCCACCGAGCCAACCAGCCCAATGGGCAAGACCTCTTCGAAGGTCTTGTCTGGCTCCAGGAGGTTCAGGGTGGCGCGCTCCACATAGTCTTCTACGGTTTCTTCGAAGCCGTTGCTCTCCACGGCTCCTTCCAACCAGTCACCCACCGCTTCGGTGAGCGCCGCTTCCCGTATTGGAGTGAGGAGCCCGGCTACAGGCTCGTCGGCCACGGCGTCCAGGATGCTCCTCGCCCGTTTCTCCAGAAACTCCTCGAAGGCTTCCGATGTCAGGTACTCCTGAAACCGCTCCATACCGAGTCCTACGGCATCGTCCAGGATCGACTCCAACTCCTCCATGACATGGGGCGGGAGCATTTCCCGTATGGAACCCCTCTCCTGCTGGAGAACGGTCTCCAGGAAATGGGAAAGACGATCGTCGAAGCCACCTCGGAACTCTTGGTCGGCAAAGGTCTGGGCCAAGTCCTCTTCGGTCAGAAGGCTGGCTCCGACAGTCCGGCCGACGGCAGTGGCGAGTCGGGCTTGATTCTTGGGGATCGCCCCCTGGAAAAACGTGAGGGCCCAGCCGAAGATTCGGGGTGGCTCATAGGGATGAAAGAGCATCCAAACGGCCACAGTATTCGTGAGGCCCCCTGCCAGGGCCCCAAAGGCGACAGTGAGGATCGCTTGAAGAGTTTGTTCGGACACGGTCAGCGCTGTATGTGACGGATGAGCCCTCGGACGGGGAAATCTTCCCCACCCAGAGTCAGAGTTCCCGCGACCTGAAAAAGAGCATCCAGGGGCAGCATCGGTCCCTCTCCTTCGGCCACTTCGAGGAAGGGGGCTATGGTGCTAAGGCTTCCGATCAAATCCCCTTCGGGCGATTGAATTTCCCAGCTCATGGGTACATCCCGCCGGGCTGGTTCGAAAGCCATTACTTCCGACCAGGTGAGGCGCACGCCTTGCCACTGCCGGTGGAGGAACTCCACCCGCGCCCAAAAGGAGAAAGCGCCGCCCTCCGGGCCTGATCCCGGACCCAGGTCCTCCATGACCACCTGGAGGGTATCCCCCGAGAGGAGAATGCCCCAATCCCCTGGGGGTTCGTCACCGGTGGCCCAGGCTCGGGTCATGTCCAGGAGGTGTCCGTCCACCGTCTGGTCGGACAGGATGATGGTTCCCTCGTGGACCCGGTAGGTTTGGGCTCTTTGCCCCGACCATTCCACCAGAAGCTCTCCCAGATTGACCTCCAGCTTTCGGGCACCCTCCTGGAAGATGATGGTCTCCAGGGCATCCCCAAAACCAACCACCAAACGCACGGGGCCGTGGGGAAGGAGTCGCCAGGGCGCCGCATTCGGCGGCCCTTCCCACCGCTCGGATAGGAAGGGATCCCATGTATCGCTACGAGCCAACCACCCCCGAACCTCACGGTCTACCCCATCGGGTCGTGTCCTGGCCGTGAAAGACCAGGGAACCAGGAGGGTGCTGTCACCCTCGGAGGTGAGGAACACGATATGCCTTTCGTAGCTCCGGGCCTGGAAGTTTCGAATCGGGGCTAGGGAATCCTCCTCCGCTACGCCGGCTCCGGGTGGTGTCTGGTCCGTCGGCCCGCAGGCTCCGAGGAGGCCGACAAGGAGAAGACTGGTCCGGATCAGGGGCACCGTGGGGTCCAGGATTTTTCCGGGACCCGCTCCAGTCCGTTCATCGAGAATCTGAAAGAACTTCTGGATGCGGCGTTTGTTTCGACCCAGATCCCCTTTTCCACCTCTGGAACCGGAAGTCAGGTCGACACGAGTCTGTGCGTTCTCGTCGAGGGAGATCCGGATCTCGACGTCGTCGACGGTTTGGAAAATCAGAGTCTGGCATTCGGCCTGCAGGGTCCCGAGATCCTCGTCTGCCCTCACCGTGGTCCAACCCCTGATGCCCCCTGAGGCCAACCCGACGGCGGCAGTCCATACCTGGGCGAAAGGGATGGCGTAGGTACGGCCCCGAAGGCTTCTGTCGGGGTGCTCGGGGTGGGTGTGGGCCCGGGTTTCCCGTAAGGCGACCCGGAGCTTCGCAAAGCTCAAGAAGCTCCCTCCAAGATCCGGTATTTGACTGTGACCGTGGCCGTGACCAGGTGATCCCCCGCTTCCACCGGTGTGCTGGACTCCGCTGCCGACCTAAGCATGATTCCGGCGGGAGCTCGGGGGCTCGGAGCGCTGGCCCGGCCTTGGACCTCCAGGGCGATGCCGAGGCGAACTCCCATGGCCGAGGCGATGGTTTGGG
Source organism: Gemmatimonadota bacterium (assembly GCA_030618065.1). GTDB lineage: Bacteria > Gemmatimonadota > Gemmatimonadetes > Longimicrobiales > Gaopeijiaceae > JABDNZ01. Next base: position 2,013 of record JAUXEE010000187.1, on the reverse strand, counting down.
CCTGCTCACGTGCGCTGGCCACCGCTTCCCGGAGGGCTTCCAGGCGTGCACTCCGAGTGTCGGAGGCCTCGAATTGGAGGTTGGCTACTCGGTTCGCCCCAGCTTCCACGGCCCGGTCCAGGACACCACCGGTGGCATCCACATCGGGCAGCGTCACCCGGATGTTGTTTTGGACCCGGTATCCGGAGATGGTTCGTGTCCCTGTGCCTTCCCGGGACACCTCGTATTCGGGCCTGAGGTTGTATCCGAAAGTCTCGACAATCAGGTCGGGAATCCCCATGCCCCGGACCGCGGCAATCACAGCCTCCATCTTCCGGGCGTTCTCTGTCGTGGCCTCTCCCGCCGATGCACCCTCGGTTTCGACGGTGAAGCTGATTCGAACCTGGTCCGCAGGCACACTGATCTGAGCCTGTCCCGTGACCTGAATCGTGCCCTGCTCCTCCTGCAAAGGATCGGGTGGGGCGGTCAGGTTGGCCTGGGCGACGGCCGGAGCACAGGAGGTAAGAAGAACAAGGGCGACAAAGGGGATGGTCCTGCGATGGCCGAAAAGGGGGAATTTGCTCATGGTGGTCATGTTGGACTGCTCCTGGAGTGAGACATCTCCGGGGAAAGACAGGAACAATATAGTACTTGAATGCCTGAGCGCTCCTGTTTGCTCCCCCTCCTCCCTCCCCATATACTCCCGGCGTGAGTCTGATCGCTCATTTCCGCTCCGACCTACGACCCGAGTGTCGACCATGAAGGCAGTGATCCCCCTCGCCGGCAAGGGGACCCGGCTTCGGCCCCATACATATCTGACGCCCAAGCCCCTCCTCCGTGTGGGGGGAAAGCCTGTGATGAGTTATATCCTGGACGACCTCCAGGAGCTGGGTATCCATGAAATCGTATTCGTCATCGGGTACCTCGGAGATGTGATCAAGGAGTATATGGCCAAAGAATACCCGGAGATTCGTCCTGAGTACGTGGTACAGGAGGTTCAGGACGGTACCGCCGGCGCCGTGAAACTGGCCGAACCCTTCGTCGACGACGAGGTCCTTATCCTCTTCGTGGACACCCTCTTCGACGCTGACCTGTCCATGACAAAGAGCTTGTCCCCGGAATGGTCGGGTGTCATATGGGCGAAGGAGGTGGAAGACTACCAGCGGTTCGGGGTCATTGTGACCGATGCGGATTCGGCCATGACGCGAATCGTGGAGAAGCCGAAAGATCCCATCTCGAAGCTAGCCAACATCGGGCTCTATTACATCAGAGACCACGAGCTCCTCTTTCGGGGAATCGACCAAGCCTTGGGGAATCCCCCCGGGCCGTCCGGGGAGTTCTACCTCACCGACGCCTTCCAGTTCATGGTGGACCAGGGGTCGAAGATTCTCACGGCCCCGGTGGAGGGGTGGTATGACTGCGGAAAACCCGAGACCCTCCTGGAGACCAACGAGCACCTTCTGCGCACCACCAGAGGCTGGGTCTCTCCTACGGCCCTGGTGGATTCAACGATTCTGGGGGATACCATCCGGGTGGAAGACGGTGTGGTGCTGGAGGGAAGCGTCCTTGGAACCAATGTGACCATCGAGGAGGGTGCCCGAATCGTGAACTCGTCGATACGGAGCTGCATCATCGGGCCCGGGGCGGTCATCGAAAACTCCGTTCTTCGGAACTCCCTCGTCGGAGGGCACGCGACGGTACGAGGGTTCGACGGGAAACTGAGCGTTCCGGACCACTCGGTGGTCAAAGGGTAAGGCCTCACCGGGTAGGGCCTCACCGGGTAGGGTCTCACCCGAGGGAGCCGGGAGAAACCTTTCCTGTCTGACGTCCCCTGCAGGCCATCTTTCCGTTGCGTCACTGGACGTTGGGAGGGTACCCTTCGGAATGCCCGAAAAGTCAGATCCTCCTTCGAGCCGCACTTCCGAACCACCGGACGACTTCGTGGCCCACGGTTCACGCCAGAGTCCCGGGGCGGCAGTGGAGGAGCTTCTGGATGCCGTAGGACCCGAGACCCAGCCCGCGCTTGCCCGCATG
>JAUXEE010000246.1 GCA_030618065.1 Gemmatimonadota bacterium | reverse complement strand
CTGGCGGAACCGCTGAGCCTGGGGAAAGACAGCCGAGTTCTCATCATCGGGTCCGAGGGGCCCGCATAAAAAAGGAAAACTCATGAGCGATCTACCCAAACCCCCAAAGACCCACCATGAGTTCGTGGCAGCCTTCCCGGAGGTCGCCAAGGCTTGGGAAGCCATCGCCAGGACCGGAAAATCCGGGCCCCTGGACGAGAAGACATGCCGGTTGGTCAAGCTGGCCTTGGCCATGGGCGCCCAGCAGGAGGGAGCGGTACATGCGAGTGTGCGGAAGGGCCTGGCCATGGGCATTTCCCGGGAGGAGCTGGATCAGGTCGTGGCTCTCGCCGCGGGCACACTGGGGTTCCCACAAACCGTGGCCGCTTTCACCTGGATCAGAGACCTGCTCTAACGAGGATTCCGCCCTTGGACAGCCACCGGACGGAAGCTACCTCACTTCCAACAACATGAGCTCGTTCGCTCGGAAGAGGGGAATCAGGACACGGTTCCGAATGGCGTCATAACCTATGTCCGCCGGAGCCTCCACCTTCTCGATCAGAGGTGAGACCGTCCCATCGGAGTGAATCCAGTAGACCGTCGAGTCTCCCCAACTGGAGAAGAGGAATCCCCGCTCTTCCAGGGAAACGATGCCGTCGAGCCCCATCTCCGAGGGAAAGAGGAGTTGGAGCCGCTCCCCTTCCGGAGTCACCCGGAACAGCTCCCCCGATCCGAAGGTCGCCACGTACAACCCCCGCCGGTCGGCCAAAAGCCCGTTAGGGCCGCCGAGCGACTCACCTTCCAAGACAGTTCCGTCCGCCAGCACTACCTTTTGCGGCACGTCAGCTGTCTGGCGAAGGAGGTACACCGCCCCGGGGCTCTGGCCCGTTCCACTATCCGAGAAGTAAAGATCCCCTCGGGGTGTGGCGGCCAAATCGTTCAGGAAGGTGGCGTCCTCCAGACAGAGCTCCCGGAGCGGAGCCCCCGTCACCCGGTGAAACCGGCGAATGCAATCGATGTCGGTGACAAAAAGAGTGTCCCCCACGATGGCCATTCCCTTGGGAGCATTCAGGGTCACCCCGGGGTGGCCTCCATCGATCCAGGTGAGATCCAGGACCCTTCCCCCCGGCGAGACTCTGGAGATGAATCCGTTCCCGTCCCGCTCTGCGGCAGCCCCGTTGATGTTGGCCACCAGATAGACGTCGGCATCGGGATCGTGGAGAACCGACTCCGGAGTGGAGAACCCTACATCAGCCACGGTCAGAGAAAAGGGAGGGCCTGCCTCCTGAACCTGCTCGGCGTCCAACCGAGGGTCCTCCTGAGGCTCTCCACCGCAAGAGGCCATGACAAAGGGCAGTGCTATGAGTATGGGAACCCATCTGCCACGAGTGGCGGTTCTGATCGACATAGGACTCTCCAGATAGCTGCTGAGTAAGGGGGTCACCGGAGTTCCACCCAGGCCGACCGGACCACCCCGGCTTTGTCGGAACGCCCCGTGACCTGCACGTAAGCGGGTGATCCTTGGGCCCGGACGATCCACTCGACCGTTTCAGAAGGCACCCCCACCTCGGTCAGGAAGGGGCCGGTTCCACGCAGGTGTCCCAACTGTACCCTCACGGTGCCCTCCTCCAACTCGGCGCCTTCCAGCCCCAGGAAGAGGGCGGGAGGCTGGACCACGGGGTTCCGAATCCGGCCGGTGGCCGTCTCCTGGCCCACAGCCCCCCGTTCGGTGAGGCTCGTGGGTAGGAAACCATCGTTGGTGACTACGGCCCGGATCCGGAACCTCCCATCCCCCATGGCCGTCACCGTGGGTCCCTCCAGGGCCAGCCGGGGAGCCTGGCGAATGAGGTACAGGATCCAGGGCAATTGAGCCTCGCACTCTTCTTCCAGGAATTCAGCCGGAGGATTCTGCCCCCAGAACTTCCGGTGCCAACCCCCAATCTCTACCTCGCCCAGCTCAGGGTGTTGGAAGGAAGTCCATGGGGAGAAATAGCGACCACCCAACTCCTGGTCGTTGAAACGCATTTCCTCCAGGACCTCGATCTCCCCATTCCGGTCGTAGTCCGTCACCCAGGCTTCGGGCCCGGGGGAGTATTCCGGAACCCATCCCACGATCCCCTGGTCCCAGTAGGCCCAAGTCATGAGGGTGCCGTAGCGATGTTGGGTGGGGTGGGTGGCGCTGGGCCGAACGGGCCGGCCCGTGGTCTCTGTATAGGGGATCCCCAGATGCTCGATGAGAGCCAGGTCGTTTGGGGGGAAGAGGGACGGAGCTGAAGCCGACGGCAGGCGATAGACAAAACCGCCCGATGTGTGGCCGTGCACGATGCTGGTGATGTTCGGGTGGCCCTGAATAAACTCCACCGCCGCGTAGGTCTCGGGTTCGGAAAGTGGAAAGGGCCCGGCCCCGCTCTGGAGATGAACCCGCTCCCAGTTCCGGGGGAAGTTCCGGTTCATGTCGATTCCGCCGATTCCATCCTCATTGGTCCGCCCATCCCCGTCGTTGTCCACCCCCTCCGCCAACAGCCGGTATCGCCGTGCATTCGCCGGAACGTCCTGGGGCGCGGCGGCCCCACCTCGGCCTCCCGAGATCCGAACCATCACCCGCTCATCCCTGGGGTGGGCATACCAATCTCCCTCAGGATCCGGAATCCTCATGTTGGTGATCCACCCGTCGCCGTCCAGGTCCTCCGGGGGATCTTCGTCGGCCTCCCCATCTTCGTCCTCGTCCCAGGGCCGCACCGTGCTCCGGAGGCTCTGATCGTACAGGAGGGCCAAATCCGAGCCATCGGGATTGAACTTGGGACGGATATAGAACGCATAGTTCTCGAGAAGATCCGTCACCTCCGGATCCCATCCATACCGGATGAGGAGCTGGCCGAGGGTATAGAGGGCCACCTGGGATCCCGTCAGCTCTCCCGAGTGGATGCCCCCATCCAGGTACATGGCTGGTTTCTCCGAAGCCGGTCCTGTGACCTCGGCACTGACCTCCATGACCCAGAGTTGTCTCCCCTCGAGGCTCTCGCCGATGCTGTAGAGTTCGGTCAATTCGGGATACAGCTCATGGTATTCCCGGAGGATCTGCTCCGTTTCCCCCGACGTGTAATAGCGGTTCCACTCCACACCTCCGTCCGGACCCACCAGGGTGTGTCCCTGGGCCAGAACGGAGGTGGGCGTGAAAACGAGCCCCATGGCCATGAGAAAGGCAGGGCCACCGAACCGGAGCTGGATAGCGGAAAGCGGGGATCGTGTCATTCGAGGCCTCCTTTGGGGACGGACAGGTCGCTCCCCTAACCCAGCGACCTGTCAGTAGGGCAAGGTAGCGAACCAGACTCCAATTCGCCTCACCGGGAGGGCCATATCCAAAGAGCAGCCTTCGGCGAGTCTTTTCATGGCGGAACCTTTTCCCGGAAAAGCGTATCAGTACTCCCCTCTGTCGCGTCACCCAGGAGAAAGTCGTCATGAAAATTCGGGACCTCCTCAACGAAAAGGGCTACGAAGTAGTAACCGTGCCCCCTTCTTTTCCCATTCAGGACGCCATGCGTCTCCTGGTCGAGCACAACATAGGGTCCGTGGTCGTGGCCCAGGAGAAAGTGGTCGAGGGGATCCTCACAGAACGGGACATCCTCCGACTGGCTGCGGAGGACTCGGCCAACATGGCATCCATGAAGGTCGAGGAGGTCATGACGAAGGACGTCGTCGTAGCGCTTCTTGACGACAGCCTCGATTACGTCATGGAGATCATGAGCATGAACCGCATCCGGCATCTCCCCATTGTCGATCAGGGGTGGATGCAGGGCATTCTCTCCATCGGAGACGTGGTCAACGCGCTTCGGAAAAAGGTCGAAGTGGAGAACAACTACATGCGGGACTACATCCGGGGAGTGTTTTCTTAAGGCCGATCCAGGAGCAAAGGCCACTTCGATCCCCTGAGGACCTTGTCGGTGACGCTTCCCAGGATGGCTCGCTTCACGCCCGTATAGCCATGGGTGGCGATGGCGATCAGGTCCACCTTTCCCGCCTCCGCCCTGTTCAGGATAGCCCTGGCGGGTGCGAAGTGGGACTCGATCATCGGTTCAGCTTCGATCCCCTCTCCTTTCAGCCTCTCCGCGACCCCAGACAGGTAGTCCTCGGCCTTCCCCAATCTCTCCTGACGATGGCCGGCCGGAAGAGGCGAGACACGGGCCCCG